>JANXUM010000411.1 GCA_025356215.1 Bryobacter sp.
CATGTACCGGGTCCACATGAAAGCTCTGCTCGAACAAGAGCCCAACCTGCGCATGCTCCAGGCTGAAGTCTCCGGCTTCATGATCGAGAACGGAAACAAGGTGAACGGTGTTAGTCTTTCCGATGGCCGCTCGCTCCTCGCTGGTGCCGTCATTGTCACCACCGGGACCTTCCTCAAAGGCATCGCTCACGTCGGTGAGACTCAGTACGCTTGCGGTCGCAACGGAGAGGCCCCCAGCAACATCCTCGGCGAGCAGCTTCGCGCCCTCGGCCTCAATTGGACTCGCCTCAAAACAGGCACTCCCCCGCGGCTGGACGGGCGCACCATTGATTGGAAACAGTTTGAGCCGCAGGACGGAGATCGAATCCCCACGCCCTTCAGTTTCCTGACGGACAAGATTGATCGCGCCCAGATCCAGTGTTTCCTCGCCTATACAACTGAGCGGACCAAGGCCATCCTCCAAGCGGCTATCCCCCGCAGTCCTCTCTATAGCGGCCAGATCGAGGGCGTTGGCCCCCGCTATTGCCCCAGCATCGAGGATAAGTTCGTCAAATTCCCAGATCGCGATCGCCATCAGATCTATCTCGAACCCGAGGGCCTCGATACCAACGAGATCTACGTCAATGGAATGTCGACCAGCATGCCGATTGACGTCCAGGCGGCGATGATCGCATCTATCGAAGGCCTGGAAGACGCCGAAATGATCCGTCCCGGCTATGCGATCGAATACGACGCCATCGACCCCCGCGAGCTCGACCACCGCCTTGAAGTCAAAAAGTACGATGGCCTCTTCCTAGCCGGGCAAATCAATGGAACCAGCGGCTACGAGGAGGCGGGAATCCAGGGTCTCCTCGCCGGTCTCAATGCTGCCTGCAAACTTGGCGGCCATGGGCAGGTAATTCTCGGACGCGATCAGGCCTATGGCGGAATCTTGGTCGACGATCTCGTCAGCAAGGGTGCCGACGAGCCCTATCGCATGTTCACCTCCCGAGCGGAATTCCGTCTACACCTCAGGATCGACAACGCGGATGAACGCCTAACTCCGATCGCTGAGCGCATTGGTCTCGCCTCATCTCAACGCAGCGCGTTGCTTAAAGAAAAGGTTGCCCTCAAGGCCGAATTGATCCGCCTGCTTGAAGCCACGCGCTTAGTTCCGACTATGATGAACACGCCTGAATCCCCCAGCGGCGATCGCCCCACTCTGGCCGTCTGGCTCAAGCGTCAAGAATCCAAGATCGCCGACCTCGTGCCTTGGCTGCAATCGACCATCAATCGCGAAATTCCGCTGAACGTCCTCACCACCGTCGAGACCGAGCTTAAGTATGAGGGCTACATCGCCCAGGAGGGCCGCCAAGTCCTCCGCCTCCGCGCTGCAGATGCTCGCCCCATCGACAAGGCCTTCGATTACGCCTCCATCCCCGGCCTCTCTGCGGAAGTGAAGCAAAAACTTACGCTCGTCCGTCCCGCCACACTTGGCCAAGCCAGCCGGATTCCCGGCGTCACTCCCGCCGCCGTCGCCATCCTCGACGTCTACCTCAGCCTTTCCAAGTCTGCTCGCTAGTACATGTTCCACGTGGAACATATCGTCTTCGTTCCACACCCCGCCAATGTTCCACGTGGAACATCCGCCTCGATTCAGCAGTGCTAATATAGCCCCGTGGGAAAAATCATCGCGATCACAAACCAGAAGGGCGGAGTCGGTAAAACGACTACGGCGATCAATCTCGCCGCGTCCTTTGCCCTCAATGAACTCAAGGTACTACTGGTAGACTGTGACCCCCAAGGGAACGCTACCACTGGTGTGGGAGTCGCAAAGGATGGACTCAAATACACCTGCTACGACGTCCTCACCAACAATTGCACCGCCGCTGAAGCCGTCGTTAGCACCGACTTCGAAGGTCTCTTTCTCATCCCAGCCGACAAAAACCTCGTCGCCGCCAATATCGACCTTGTCGACGCAGGAGAACGAGAATTCCGTCTCCGCGACGCCCTCCACGCCATCCGCGCAGATTACTCCTATATCCTTCTCGACTGCCCCCCCGCCCTCGACCTCCTCAACCTCAACGCCCTCGTCGCCGCCGACTCCCTCCTTGTGCCCATCCAGTGCGAATTCTTCGCCCTCGAAGGCGTCTCACAACTAATCGACACTATCGAGCGCATCCGCGAAGGCTTCCAGCACGAACTCCCCATCGAAGGCGTCCTGCTCACCATGTTCGACGACCGCACCAACCTCACCCGCCAAGTCGCCAACGATCTGCGCGAATTCTTCGGTAAGCAAGTCTTCGAATCCGTCATCCCCCGCAGCATCCGCCTCGCCGAAGCCCCCAGCTTCGGCAAACCCGTCATCGCCTACGACGTCCGCTCCAAGGGTGCCGAAAGCTATATCAAACTTGCAAAGGAGATCATGGCCAATGAACAAGCCGCAAGATCCGCGCAGAGTATTGGGTAAGGGCCTCTCCGCCCTCCTTCCCAGTCGCCCAACACCGAGCGCCCCCAACGGCCCAGCTCTCGCCGTGCACGAGGTCCCCGTCGGCCTCATGCAACTGCCGCTCGACCTGATCGTCGCCAACCCCCGCCAGCCCCGCAGCGTCTTCAATCCTGAAAAGCTCGTCGAACTCGCAGAGAGCATTAAGGTCAATGGAATCATCCAGCCCCTGCTCGTTCGCAAGCAAGGCGACGCCTATGAGATCGTTGCCGGGGAACGCCGCTGGCGCGCCGCCAAACTCGCTGGCCTAGCCGCCGTTCCCGTCGTCGTCCAGGACATCGCCGACGACAACCTCCTCACCCTGGCTCTCATCGAGAACATTCAGCGCGACGACCTCAACGCCATTGAAACCGCCGTCGCCTTCGATCGGCTCAGCCGCGAACTCAATCTCACCCACGAAGAGATCGGTCGCCGCACCGGAAAAGAGCGCACCACCATCACCAACTTCCTGCGCCTCCTCCGCCTCCCCGCAGAACTGCAGGCCATGATCAGCGAAGCCAAACTCTCCATGGGCCACGCCCGCGCCATCCTCGCCCTGCGCACAGAAGAACTCCAGCGCTCCGTCGCCGACAAAGTCGTCTCCCAAGGCCTCTCCGTCCGGGCAACGGAAGCCCTGGTCCAATCACTCACAGAACCAGTTCTTGCCAAACCTGAAAGAATCTTAATCCTAGACCCAAACGTCAAGGCGGCAGAGGAAGAGGTCCAAAGAGTCCTCGGCACGCGCGTCCGCATTGTTGCCAAGAACGAGAAACGTGGCAAAATCGAAATCGAATACTACTCGCCAGAGGAACTCGATCGCATTTATCAACAACTTGTGGGAGAGAACTAACTCAACGATAATAGAGCCGAGATGTCAATGGTCGTCCCCCAAGACTCACTAACGGAGGCCTACATCTACATCCATTCAAGGGCGGATCCAAGATCCGATCTTCAGCCGTAAGCTATCGCTCCTCGGAATGCAAAGTTTCGAGCAAATCCAATCCGCCGCCGAAGTCGCGGGGCCTGAACTCAGCGCGTTCCTCGGCGTCAGCATAAATTCCATCCTCTCTGAACTTCCCTTCGCGATGGAAGCCATCCCATTTCAAGCGATGCAAATTATCGAGAGCGCTTCGTATGAACTCGGCGTCGACCTCGACGCCATTCCACGCCTGAGTGCCGCGCCATCCTTCGTGGGTCTGGAAGCAGAAGGATTCGACAATTGTGCCAATCACGTCGCCACAATGCCTCCGATCCGCAACCAAGAAAAGCGAGGCACCTGCGTCTCCTTCGCGGCGCTGGCGGCGGTGGAGCATTGGATGTCTGATGCCGGGGCCTACCAGGACATATCCGAACAGTTCCTCTACTGGAACTGCAAGACAAACGACGGAAGTCCAAACTCGGCGGGCACCTGGCTCGGCGTCGCCTACCCCTTGCTTCAGCGCGACGGATGTTGCCTCGAAGTCGATTGGACCTACCAACCCCTTCCCATACCAAACAACGAGGGCCAAGCCCCTCCGCCTCCCGGCACCCAAGCGAAAGCCCTCGGCTTCCGGATCCCTTCGGTTCGCACAATATCGCCCACCTCAGTGGCCGATATCCGCACCACCCTCAAGCAGAACCGGGTCGTATCCTTTTCGGTTCCCGTGTTCAACTCCTGGTACCGCAGCAACGCCGTAATCTACTCGGGAGAAATCACGATGCCTATCCCCGCGGAACTTAGAGCTGGCGGCCACGCCATGTGCATCGTCGGTTGTATCGACCTACCGGGCGAGCCGGCAATCGGCGGTGGGCGCTTCATTATCCGCAATAGTTGGGGTGCCAATTGGGGAATCAACTCGCCGCACGGTGCAGGCTATGGCACCATCCCCTACGCCTATATTGCGAACTTCGGCGTAGAGGCCTATGCTGTTGGGTAGGAGCAGTCAAGTCCTTCGCAGTGCCCTACATTGATGAATTGCCGGTCTCAGACGAGGTGAAACGGAAGATCGCCGCCTTGGGAGCGTCTTCTCCGGAAGCGCTCCTTTCCCTTGCACAAGCCTCCCCCGACGCCTTCGATGCCTTTCTGGGGAGCAACGCCGACGCCATACGCAACTTTCTTCGAACCCGCGTCTCGCAAGTGGATCAGGCACGCTGGAGTTCCCCGATCCCAAGCTTCGCCCTAGGAGCCAGGCTCGAAACCCGCCCCGCGCTTCAGGAGCCAAGCTTCGACATCGCCCGCCGGGATCGCTTGTTTGACGAAATATCGCTGCTGCGCCGCCAACCCACCATCGAAAACCAGGCAAAGCTGGTTCAGCTCGAAGCCGACCTAAACACTCTCCTGGAAACCAGCTCAGGCAAATAGTCCCAGCCAGGTTTACGGCTCAAATCGCAGGAGAGTTAGAATAGCGAATGGTGCCGGCGGGAGGACTCGAACCTCCGACCTAGGGATTATGAGACCCTCGCTCTACCTCTGAGCTACGCCGGCAAACGAGGGCGCGTTGCGCACCCTCTCTATTCAGGCTAGAGGTCAACCGCCATGCTTGTCAAACACGAACGAAAGTCACACACTCCAAACTAGTGGCCCAGCTCCCTCCCCAGCCCGTGATTTCCTTCAGAAACGTGTCCAAGATCTACCCGATCTACGACGCGCCGTCAGACCGTTTGGCTGAACTCCTCACACTCAACCTGGTCAAGAAGCATCGCGATTTCAAGGCACTCGATCAAATCAGCTTCGACATCCAACCCGGAGAAACCTTCTGCATCGTCGGCGAGAACGGCTCCGGCAAAAGCACCCTCCTCCAGATCATCGCCGGCATCCTCCAGCCCACCGCCGGTGACTCCACCGTCAACGGGCGCGTCGCCGCCTTGCTCGAACTCGGCTCTGGCTTCAATCCAGAATTCAGCGGTCGAGACAACGTCTATCTCAACGCCGCCATACTCGGCCTCTCGCGTGAAGAAACAGACCGCCGCTTCCAATCGATCGAAGACTTCGCCGAGATCGGCCAGTTCCTCGATCAGCCCGTCAAAACCTATTCCAGCGGCATGACCGTCCGCCTCGCCTTCTCCGTCGCCATCCATGTCGATCCAGAGATCTTGCTCGTCGACGAGGCCCTCGCCGTCGGCGACGTCTACTTCCGCCAGCGCTGCCTGCGCAAAGTCCACGAGCTGCGCCAACGCGGCGTCACCATCCTCTTCGTCAGCCACTCCATGGGCGACGTCAAGGCCATCGGGGACCGCGTCATGTGGCTCGACCGCGGACGCATCCGCGAGCTCGGTGCCACCGACATCGTCGTCTCCAAATACTTGGCCGCCATGGCCGACAAAGATTCAGACTTTGTCGAACACCATGCCATGCCTGAACCAAGCAGCCAACCCGCAATCGCCGCGCCAGAGCTTGCCACCCACATCCCCAACGTCGACCACCGCCACGGCGACGGTCGCGCCGAAATCATCGGCATCGCCGTTCTCAGTGAGACTGGCGAGCCCGCCGGCATGATTGAACCCAATACCAAGTGCGTCCTGCGAATCAGCGCCCGCGCCAAAGCCTACGTCGCCCTGCCCAACATCGGCTTCATGATGCGCAATCATTTGGGCATCGATTTCGCCGGTTCCAACACCCTGCGCGAAGGTCACGAACTCCCACCCATGGCCGCCGGTGATACGGTGACAGTGGACTTCCATTTGCAGCTTCCAGAACTCTACCCGTCCCATTTCTCATTCTCCCCCGCCATCGCCGACGGCACACTCTTGCACTACAAGATGTGCGACTGGATCGACAATGCCCTCGTCCTTCAAATGGGCCACGGTGAGGGCCAAGTCTATGGCTACCTCCACCTTCCCTGCCGCGTCGAAGTCAATGCCCGCCTTGCCCAATCCGAATTGGAGCTCCGCCATGGCTGAATTCACCGGTGAGCGCGTCATCGCGGGCAAGGTCGACGTCGACCTTTGGAACGAACACCTTTCACGCTACGTCTTCGCCTCGCGTCTGTGCCGTGGCAAGCGCGTTGTCGATCTCGGCTGCGGCAGCGGTTACGGCTCGGCGGAACTCGCCCGTCTCGCTGAAAGCGTCGTCGGCGTGGATGTCGCGGCAGAAGCTATCGCCGAAGCCCAAGCCGAGTACGGCTCAGACAAGCTGCGCTTTGAAGTCGCGTCTCTCGAGAAGCTCCCCTTCGCCGACGGCGCCTTCCACCTCGGCGTTTGCTTTGAGGTCATCGAACACCTCGCCGATTTCCGGGCCCTCCTCGCCGAGGCCCGCCGCGTCCTCGATCCCAGCGGCCAGTTCATCGTCTCCACGCCCAACATCAAGTTCTATGCCGAAAGCCGCAAGCTCAACGGCCCCAATCCCTTCCACGAGCACGAATTCAACTACGAAGAGTTCCGCGCGGTCCTCGCCGAATTCTTCCCCCACCAAACCTTCTTTCTGCAGAATCACGCCAGTGGTCTGGTCTTCCTCCCGCTCGACGCAAAATCTGGCACCGAACTGCGCCTGGAGACATCGGCTCCCAACCCTGACGAGGCCCACTTCTTCGTCGCCGTCTGCGCCGCCAAACCCATGATGGGCGGCCCCTCGTATGTCTACATCCCCACTGCCGCCAACGTCCTGCGCGAACGCGAGCACCACATCCAACGCCTCGAAGACGAGCTCCAGACCAAGAACGATTGGCTCACCGAAGCCCGCGCCGAACATAGCGCTCTGGTCGATCGCCACCGTGCCCTGAAGACAGAGCTCGAAGCGCGCAACCAGTGGGCGCTCGAACAGAACGAGCGTGTGGAAGCGGCGGCCAAAGCTGTCGAACGCGTAGAAGCAGAACTCGAAAAGCAAAACCGGGAATCGATGCAAGTCGTCGAGGCCTACGAAGCAAAACTGCGAGAACTAGAGGCCGACTCCGTTCAGCGCCACAACGCAGCGCAACAGACAGAGAAACAACTCAACGCACAACTCGCCGCCATTGCTGCCCACGTCGCCAAGCTTGACGAGCAACAAAAGCAAGCCGCCCAACGCGTGGCCGAATACCAGACCAAACTCGACCAAGCCGAGGCCACCGTCATCGAGCGCACCCTCTGGGCTCAAACCGAACAATCACGGCGTGAAAACGCCGAAGCCAAACTCGCTGCTGTCGAGAGCTCTCGTTGGATCCGAATGGGGAAGGCATTCGGGCTCGGGCCGAAGCTTCAATGATTCTGCTCAAGCGGGTGCTCCGCCAGCTCCCTATCCTGCTGCTCAGCCCGCTGCTGCTCGCCATTCAGTTGTTGTCTCTCTGGCTGACAGACCTCCTCTGGCACGGCCTCGGCGAAAAGCACACCAGCGCGGACACGGCTCCCGCGCGAGAGTCCGCCAGCGTCGTCATCCCCAACTGGAACGGCAAAGACCTTCTCGAGAAATACCTGCCCAGCGTCGTGGAAGCCATGGCCGGCCATCCATCGAACGAAGTCATCGTGGTCGACAACGGCAGCACCGACGGTAGCGCAGACTATCTCCGCCAGCACTTCCCCTCCGTCAAGCTGGTCGCGCTGCCCACCAACCTCGGCTTCGGAGGCGGCTCCAACCGAGGCTTCGCCGAAGCCAAAAACGATATCGTCGTCCTGCTCAACAGCGACATGCGGGTAGATGCTGGTTTTCTAGCACCTCTTCTCAAAGGCTTCACCGACCCCGGCGTTTTCGCGGTCTCCTGCCAGATCTTCTTCTCCGACCCTAACAAGATCCGCGAAGAAACCGGCCTCACCCAGGCTCACTGGCGCAACGGCATCCTGCGTCTCCGGCACCGGATCGACGACCAAGTGCAAGACCTCTTCCCCTGCTTCTACGGCGGCGGTGGTTCATGCGCCTTTGACCGCAACAAGTTCCTCACCCTCGGAGGCTTTGACGAACTCCTTCGCCCCTTTTATCTCGAAGACACAGATCTCGGCTACATGGCTTGGAAGCGCGGCTGGCGGGTCCTCTACCAACCCCAAAGCAAGGTTTGGCACGAACACCGCGGCACCATCGGCAAAAAGTTTTCCAGCGACTACATCCAGGCCATCGTCCGCAAAAACTTCACCCTCTTTGCCTGGAAAAACATCCACTCGCCACGCATGCTGCTACAGCACTTCGCCGCCGCCTACGCCTCGGCCCTTCTCAGCATGATCGTCGGCGACAGCCCCACTCGCGCAAACTTCCCCGGCCTCTTCCGCGCAGCATTGCAACTGCCCGGTGCCTGCGCCGCGCGTTGGCGGGCCCGCACCCTCGCCTGTGTCAACGACGCGGAAGCTTTCCGTCGACCGCTGGGCGGCTACTATCGGGATCGCTTTAAAGCTCCCGCCACTGCGCCCGCCAAACCCGCCGTGCTCATGGTCTCACCCTACGGCCTCTGCCCCGCCTCACACGGGGGCGCGGTTTTCATGCAGCTCGCCGTTCGCGAACTCGCCAAGCATTGCGACGTCCACCTCGTCGCGCTCATCGACGAAGAGTGGGAACAGCGAGCGCATTGGGAGCTCGAAGACTCGACGCTCAGCATGCAATTCATCATCCGCATGACGGGCCAACCCGGCACGCCCTTCAGCCTGCTGCCCAGCGCCGTCTCCGAGTTCGCAAGCGACGACCTCGAGTGGCTCATCCACCGCACCATCTTCACTCGCGGCATCGACGTGCTGCAGTTGGAATACACCAACCTCGGCCAATACGCCTGCCAATTCAACCTCCTGGTCTGCGCCCTCTTCGAGCACGATGTTTACTTCCAGTCGATCGCCCGCCAACTGGAAACCAACCGCGGCCTGCTGTGGCGCATACCGGCGGCAATTGAATATCTGAAAGCCTTCCATTGGGAGCTACGCATGCTGCCCAAACTCGACCAGGTGCAAGTCTGCACCGCGGCCAATCGCGATCATCTGTTGAGCTTGGCTCCCGCACTCAAACCCATACTTCGCGACGGCCTACGAGCGGCAATCCGTGTCCCCGACTTCAATCCCAATCTCCAACCGCGCACCGGCAACACGGTCCTCTTCGTCGGAGGCTTCCGCCACGCGCCCAACCTCGAAGCGCTGCAGTGGTTCTTTTCCGAAGTGGTGCCAATCCTTCGTGCGCGGCGAGTGGATTTCAAGGTGGTCGCCATCGGCCTAGATCCCCCGCCCGCCTATGCATTCGCCCATTCCGAAGGGATCCTCGACCTCCGCGGTTATCAGGACAGCATTGCCGATGACATGGCCACCGCAGCCGTCTTCATCTGCCCGATCCTCGCCGGCAGCGGCGTCCGTGTCAAACTGCTTGAGGCTTTCGCCTGCGGCATCCCCGTCGTTTCAACCCGGGTGGGGGCAGAAGGCTTAGCGGCGGAAGACGGCCTCTATTGCCGCCTCGCCGACACACCACACGACTTCGCCGACAGCGTCCAGGCACTTCTCGACCGCCGCGATGACGCCGCCCAGATGGCCACCAGAGCCCATCGATACGTCAGCGCGGACTGGGACGCACAGCAGGTCATCGCCCGGTTGGCCGATGCATATTCAAATTTGCTAAACGCCAAGGCCGAATCATCGACGCGATGACACCAACGGTCAGGACAGCCCATGCGAGAATCAAAGCGTGCAGAACTACGCTGTCGTCATCCACAGCGATCCAGATGGGGGATTCTGGGCAGAGGTCCCCGCGCTCCCTGGTTGCTATTCCCAAGGCGAAACCATTGAGGAATTGAAACAAAATGTGCGCGAAGCGTTTACCGGTGTAGTTGCGGTTCTCGCCCAGGACGGACGCCAACCCGATGCAAATATTCAGGTGCTGGACATCGCAGTTTGAAGACCGTAACGGGACCAGAAATGTGTCGCTTGGTGGAAGCCAACGGCTGGTCTCTTCGCCACATTAACAGCAGTCACCACATCTACGGCAAGGCGGGCGAGCTCAAGGCGAGCTCAATCCCTGTCCATGGGGGCAAAAGTCTGAAGCCAGGCCTCGCGTAGAAAATCGCACGCGACACAAGCGTCAAGATCTAAAGCGGGACCGATGCCCCGCTCGACAGCCCCAACTACTTCTTCCCCGTCTTCCCGCCCGTAAAATCCTTCTCCAGCTCCCCGGCAATCTTCCCCGCCGTCTCATGCAATGACTTCGACTGAAAATCCTTCGGCGTCTGATAAGTCGACCACAACACCAGCCGTGATCTTCGATCTACAAGAAAATACGTGCCCCGCCCGCGCCCAATGCTCGACACAATCTTCGGCGCAAACTTGAAGCCCTGTTTGCTGTCCGCCTTCGGGTCGTCCTGTGGCAACGGTGCCGTGGCTGCCGCCATCTTCTCCTTGGCAGTCACTTCGATCTCTTCAAGCTTCGCCTCAAACGCCGCCCCAATCCGATCCGTGAATACGGCATCCGCCTTCGAGGCGTCCGTCACAACCCGGATCTGCGGTACATTCCGCAGTCGATTCGCCAGATACTGATCAAAGCCATTCGCCATCGGCATCAGGTACACGGTTTGCACCTGCGATAGCTCTGCGTTGGCCTGGGCAAAACCCATCGGCGAAAACAGGCAAACTGAGCAAAGAGTAGTAGAAACTAGTAGAGCAAGAGTGCGCATGGCATTCTGGAATTTCCTTTTCTGATGTATAACAACCAACGCATTACCGTCATCATGCCTTGCCTCAACGAAGAGCAAGGGATCGAACAGGTCTTGCAACGCATGCCGCCCTTTGTCGACGAGGTCATCGTCGTCGACAACGGATCGACCGACCGCACCAGCGAAGTAGCAACCTCCATGGGAGCCTACGTGATCCGTGAGGACGCCCGCGGCTACGGACGCGCTTACAAACGCGGCTTCGCCCACGCCACCGGCGACGTCATCGTCACCCTCGACGGCGATCACAGCTACCCGCCCGACGCGATTTCCTACCTGCTCGAAGCTTTCCGTCATCTCGATGTCGACTTCCTCAATGCGTCCCGCTTCCCGGTGCGCGATCCAGAGGCGATGAGCTTCAAACATAAAGTGGGCAATTTCATCCTCTCGATCGCCATGAGCCTACTGTACTTCCGTTGGGTCAGCGATTCTCAAAGCGGCATGTGGGTCTTCCGCAGAAGCATCCTGTCTAACATGACGCTCGAGAGTGACGGAATGGCGTTTTCCGAGGAAATAAAAATCGAAGCCCTCAAGAATTCCAAAGTCCGCTTCGCCGAACTGTCCATCCACTACACTTCCCGTCTGGGCGAAATCAAGCTCAATCCCTGGCGCGACGGCTTCTACAACCTATGGTTCCTCGTCAAGAAGCGATTCACGTAGTCATCCCTACGTGGCGGGGCCGCGCACACCTGGCGGAGCTACTGCCAAGCATCGCCGCCCAGACGCTGCAACCGTCTGAGATTCTCATCGTCGACGCCGCCTCAAACGACGGCACCCAAGAACTCGCCGCTCAATTCAACGCCCGCTTCTTCGATCTCGGTGCCAACCCCGGCTTCGCCGCCGCCGTCAATCGCGGCATCGCCGCCACAACCGCTCCTTGGATCGCAGTCCTCAACAACGACCTTCGTCTCGCGCCCAATTGGCTCGAAACACTCGCCGCCGCGCGCGCGCCTTTTGCGGTCGGCAAAGTCCTCCAGTGGCACCACCCTGATCGCATCGACGCCACCTGGGATCTCCCCAGCCTCAGCGGCGTCCCTCTGCGCTCCGGCCACGGCCAACCCGACAGCGCCCACTGGAACCAGCCCCGCCAAATCGCCCTCGCCCCTTGGACCGCCATCCTCCTCCACCGCGACTACCTCCACCAAACCGGTCCACTCGACGAAGCATTCGGCAGCTATCTCGAAGACATCGACATTGGCCTCCGCGGCGCCCAACTCGGCATCGCCGGCGCTTACGAACCCAAAGCCGTCGCCTGGCACAAAGGCAGCTCCACCCTCGGCCCGTGGCACCCCCGCCAGGTCCGCCTAACTTCGCGCAATCAACTCCGCGTCCTCGCTAAACATGGCGGCGACAACTGGAAGGCCTTCGTGGGTCAAACCCTCTGGGGCCTCGCCGCCGCCCGCAACGGCTGCGCCCTCCCTTGGCTCCAAGGCAAATGGGACGGCCGGCACGACGCCTTCAAAATTCCGGCGCCTTCCACGACGCTCCGCAATCTCGAGCAAGAGCTCTTCGCCACCACCGCAGCCACTGGCTTTGATCGCTTCTGGCGTTGCTACTGGGCGCTCACATGAAACACAGCATCGGTGCCGTCATCGTCGCCTGGAACTCCGCCTCCGAGATCGCCGACTGCATCGCCGCCGTCCACAAAGCTGGCGTCACCGACATTGTTGTCGTCGACAACAACTCCAGCGACGAAACCTCACTGATCGTAAAAGACCACTCCCACGTCAAGCTTCTCTCATTCTCTGAAAATTACGGTTTCTCGGGCGGCGTCAACCGGGGTGTCGCCGCCCTCACCACCGATTTCGTCCTCATCCTCAATCCAGACTGCCGTGTGCAAGGCGGCCTCGCCGACATGGCCACTGCGGCCAATGAAGGCGCCGCCGGCGGCATGCTCCTCGCCCCCAACGGCAAGCTCCAAACCGGCTTCGCCGTCCGCAGCCTTCCCACCCCCGCCGCCCTCATCTTCGAAACCATCGGCCTCAATCGCCTATTCCCCAATAACCCCGTCAATCGCCGCTACCGCTGCCTCGATCTCGACCCAAATCTCCCCCAGGAGATCGAACAGCCCCCCGCCGCCTTCTTCATGGTCCGTCGCGAAGTCTTTTTGAAGCTCGGCGGTATGGACGAAGATTTCTGGCCCGTCTGGTTTGAGGACGTCGATTTCTGCGCCCGCCTCCGCTCCGCCAGTTACCGCATCTACTACTGCCCCACCGCGCGGGCGATCCATGACGGCGGTACCAGCGTGAAGAAAATCTTCTGGTCTTTCAAAGAGTTGGCGTGGTATGGTAGCCTTCTAAGGTACGCCACCAAGCATTTTGGGTGGCTTTCCCGGTTTCTGGTCGGTTTGGCTGTTGCCGCTGCGTCCGTCCCAAAGGCTTTCATGGGGATCATTGATCGGCGCCCAGGGGTCCGTCCCTTCGGTGTCTATACCAGGGTTTTGCGTCTGGTTTGGATGAGCCTCGTCACTGGCCGGGTGGATTTACGCCGCGTATCCCGGCAGTTGGAAGGCCCAGATCAATTCTAAGATGCATAACGGCTTAGTATCAGTCACGATCGTTACGTACAACAGCGGACGATTCATCAAACGATGCTTGGAATCGGTGCTCGCTCAGCGATATTCCCTCAAGGAAATCATTGTTGTCGACAACGGTTCCACCGACGGCACGCTCGATATTCTCGACCAGTTCACTGAACGCGTCCGCTTGGTCACCAACGAAGAAAATATCGGCTTCGCCGCTGCTCAAAATCAATGCATCCAGATGTCCAGCGGAGAGTGGATCCTCACCCTCAACCCCGACGTCCTTCTGATGCCCAACTTCATTCAGAGCCTGGTCGACGCCGGCAATCGCGACGCCCAGATCGGCACCGTCTGCGGTAAGCTCCTCGCGATGATGGCCACCTTCGACCTGCCTGAGAAGCCCATGGTCGATTCCACCGGCATCTACTTCAACCCGATGCTCCGCCATCTCGATCGCGGTAGCCAGGATGTAGACAACGGCCACTACCTCAATTTCGAATACGTCTTCGGTGCCACCGCCGCCGCCGCCCTCTACCGCCGCGAGATGATCGACGATATCTCAATCAAGGGCGAGTTCTTTGATAGCGATTTCTTTGTCTACCGCGAAGATGCCGACGTCGCCTGGCGCGCCCAGCTCTACGGCTGGAAAACCCTCTACACCCCTCACGCGCGCGGCTATCACGTCCGCTCCGTTCTCCCCGGCAACCGCCGGTCACTCTCCCCAGCCATCAACATGCACTCGGTCAAGAATCGCTTCCTCATGCGGTTCAAGAATATGACCCCCGACCTCTACGTCCGCAACTTCTTCCCGATCACGTTTCGAGACATCGTCGTGATCGGTTGTTGTTTATTGCAGGAGCATTCCTCGCTCAAAGCCTTCTGGATACTCGGCAAAAAATGGCGCAACGTCATGGAGAAACGTAAGATCATCATGCGCAACCGCAAGGTGAGCGACGAGTATCTCGCCAACTGGTTCCAGTTCCAGCCCGTCAGCCAGCCCGCTCCCAAAACGGTCCGCGTCGGCGTACGCGCCAAAGCACCGCAGCTAATAGACTAAGTCTTGCGAATCGCAATCCTCGGTACCCGCGGCATCCCGGCCCGCTATGGCGGCTTTGAAACCTTCGCCGAAGAACTCGCCTGGCGCTTGGTCGAGCGCGGCCACACCGTCACCGTCTACTGCCGCGATCGAGAGCCAATTGGCATGTATCGCGGTGCCCACCGCCAATACCTGCCCACCCTCCGCCACAAGTACACCGACACGATCGCCCACACCGCCCTCTCTACCGTCCACCTCCTGGCCCACCGCTGCGACGTGGCCCTCTACTGCAACGGTGCCAACGCCATCTTCACCTGGCTCCCCCGCCTCTTCGGTATGCCCGTCGCCCTCAATGTTGACGGCCTTGAGCGCAAGCGCAAGAAGTGGAACGCCATCGCCAAAAAGTGGTACCACCTCTCCGAGTGGCTCTCCACCTTCTGCCCCACCCGCATCGTCACCGACGCCAAGGAAATCGAGCGCTACTACCGCGACAGCTACACGGCCCCCTCCACTTTCATTCCCTACGGTGCCGACCTAGGCACCATCCCTTGGCAACCCATGCTGGGCCTCACACCGCACGAATACTTCCTCTACGTCACCCGCTTCGAGCCCGAAAACAACCCCCTCCTCGTCCGGCAAAGCTTCGAGCAATTACAGACCTCAATGAAGCTCGCCCTCATCGGCGACGCCCCCTACGCCGACGTCTACAAAGCCCAGGTCAAGGACACCGCCGACCCCCGGATCGTCATCCCCGGCGCCATATTCGGAGAAGGCTACCGCATCCTCCAATCCAACTGCTTCGCCTACGTCCACGCGACAGAAGTCGGCGGAACCCACCCCGCCCTCATCGAAGCCATGGGCCGCGGCGCGCTCATTCTCTATCTCGACACCGCCGAGAATTGCGAAGTCGCCGGCGGCGTCGGCATCCCCTTCCAACACGACACCCTCACTGCAACGATGGCCAAAGTCCTCGCCATGTCCGACGCCGAACGCGCCGCCCTGCGCGCCGCCTCTATAGAGCGCGTCCAGCGGCGCTACAGTTGGAAAGTAGTCACCGATCAATACGAGGCCCTGTTTCAAGAGCTATGCCCCGCACGTGGTTAGAAGTTTCCCTCGATCGCATTGCCCTCAATTACCGTATGATCCAGCGTACGGTCGGCCCCGGCGTGCAACCCATGCCTGTGGTCAAAGCCGACGCCTATCGCCACGGCGCGACAGCCGTCTCGCAAGTGCTGGAGCGAGAAGGTGCCCAGTGGCTCGCCGTCAGCAATCTCGATGAAGGCAAGGCCCTGCGCGACTCGGGGATCCGCGCCCGCATCCTCGTCATGGCCGATCGTGTCGATACCGATCCCCGCGCTTGGCGTGAGTACCGTCTCACGCCAGTCATCCACGATCTGGCAGAAATCGCCGCCCTCGACCCTGAGGTCGCCTACCATCTCAAGATCGACAGCGGTATGGGCCGTCTAGGCACCAACGAGAGTCCCGAGAGGATCGCCGCCCTCACCGCCGGCACACGTCTTGAAGGAGTGATGACCCACTTCGCCTCCTCCGCCAATTTCCAAAGCGATCAAACCAACGCGCAGCAGCGCCGTTTCGCCGAGCTCATTCAAACCGCCGGACTTCACCCGCAATACCTCCACCAAGCCAGCACCAACCCCCTCCACTTCGGCATGCGCCAAACCTGGGGCAACATCGTCCGCCCGGGTTACGCCGTCTACGGTTACGTGTCGCGACCCAAGGGCAAGCCCCCGGCCGACCTGCTCGAAGTCGCCCCGGCCCTCGCCTGGAAAGCCACCATCCTCCTCACCAAACACATCCCCGCCGGCGCGCCCATCGGCTACGGGGCGCAGTTCATCGCCGACAAACCGATGCGCATCGGCATCCTCGGCGTCGGTTACGCGGACGGCCTGCCCCATCGTCTTGGCAACCGCGGCCAAGTCATCGCCGCGGGCCAGTACGCAAATATCCTGGGCGCGGTCTCCATGGACGTAACGACCATCGACCTGACAGAGACGCCGCAGCTCAACGCCGGCGATGCGGTCACACTCCTGGGCACCGAAGGCAACGTGACAATCGACGCCCGCCAAATGGCCCGCGAGGCCGGCACGATCGCCTATTCCGTACTCTGCGGCATCTCAACCCGCGTCCCCCGTCACTACGTCTAATCCTTCGGGCGATGATATTAGAGCAATGGAACTTCAGCAGCTCCGATACTTCCTCGCCGTCGCCCGCACCGGCAGCTTCCAACGCGCCGCCGCTCAGGAAGGCGTCGCCCAACCCTCCGTCTCGCAGCAAATCCGCAAGCTGGAATTGGAGCTCGGCATCTCCCTCTTCGATCGCCTCGGCCGCACCGTCAAACTCAGTCCTTATGGCGAGCAACTCCAGGCCCACGGAGAAAAGATCCTCCGCCAAATGGACGACGCCCGAACCGCCATCGAATCCCTCAAGCGCGACGACAGTGGAGATCTCAAAATCGGAGTCATTCCCACCGTCCTCCCCTACGCCCTCGTCAAGCCTCTAGCCGACTTCCAGCTCCGCTTCCCCAAAGCCAAGCTCATCCTCACCGAAGGCACTACTGCCACTCTCATTGAGGCCCTCCGCCGCGGTGAAATCGACATCGCCGTCCTCGCTCTGCCCATCAAGCACAACGAAATCATCTGCAGCGAACTCTTCCGCGAACCCCTCCTCGCCGCCATGCCCCCCGATCACCAACTGGCAAAGAGCGACAAAATTCACCTCGCCCGTCTAGGCATCGAACGCATGTTGCTGCTACGTGAGGGCCACTGCCTCCGCGACGACGTCCTCACCGCTTGCACAAAGGCCAAAGCCCAATTCCAACAGATTTTTGAAAGCGATCATCTCGAAAGCATCCTCCGCTTGGTGGCCGGAGGCTACGGCCTCAGCCTGATTCCCGAAAAAGCCGCCGCCGGTCGCTCAGACTGCCGCTTTGTACCCTTCGAACCCCAAGCCGTCCGCCGCATCGGCTACGCACTCGCCAAAGGACACCAAGCCCTGCCCATACGGGCAAAATTTATACAACATCTGAAAAAGTGGGAGTGGAAGACCTAGGAAAGCAATCCATCCGAAAATACAACTACGGACTCAGCGGGTTTACCCAGCGCAAGGCATCAAATCGCGCAAAATCACCGTCGGTCGAGCAGAGATCCAGCCCGTGTTCGATCGCTAAGGCCGCCAAATGAGCGTCGGGGATCAGCTTTGCCCCACCGCCGAGCCGGATCAACAGGCGTCCCAAGATTTCCTGGTGGCGATTGCCCGGTATCGGTACCCATGCACTCGGGGCGCTCAACCAATGCTCCACCTGCTCCCAAGCTTGGTTCACCGGCGCGGGTCTTTCATAGATTCGGGGATTGGTTACCACGCGCATAAATCCAAGCAGACATTCCCAAGGAAGCCCCACGCGGGTGGGTTCGCTCAACTTGCCATCCAACCATTGAACCGCCGTTTCGTGCAAGGGAGCCCTGCGGTCCCACGCGTACACCAGCAGATTAACGTCCACAAGGATCATCTTCCAGACCCGCTATGCTCCGCCTCATCGAGAACTTCCCAGACGTTGTCCATGTTGGGAAAGTAGCAGCTTCCCAAATCTACTGGCCGGGTGCGAAAGTGTTGGGTTTTAGGGGGCGAAGCCAATCGCGCCAGCCCTTCCCGAAGAGCATCGTTCACCAGTTGCTTGAAAGTCGTATCCTTCGTCGCTCGTAATTGTTCGAGCAATGCCGCCACATCGTTATCTAGGCTGAGCGTCGTCCTCATGCATCAGAGCATAGCTCATGTGATGCGTCGATGTCTCCAACCCGACGCGCTTGACTATCCACAGGCATGTTTACAACAAGATTGAGGAGGGGCGGTCGCGCTTTGCCGGATGTCGGCATGCCAAGTTTGCGTTGGAAAGGCGACAAAAGAAATGGAGCGGGAGACGAGATTCGAACTCGCGACATCAACCTTGGCAAGGTTGCACTCTACCAGCTGAGTTACTCCCGCGCAGGAGCTAGCCGTTTGCCCAAGCAATCGGCCCAACCGTTAGTATCGCCGAAGCTCCCTCCCCTTGTCAATTCACTGCCAAAACAGACATGAAAAGCGCGTTACAACACGCTCCAACCTACGGCTTTGTCAAGATCTCCAAGGCCCCGAAATCTACACTTAACTATTTGATTCCATTACACTTAAAATTTAGCTGAAAATCCCTTGCCCTCTTCGGTATCTGTGCTAGACTCTGTAATCGCGGGCCTATAGCGGACTAACGCCTTCTGCCTCTCGAGTCGCCCCTCGGGGCCGATAGATCTCCACCCACATCAATGTCTCCCCCGACTTTTCCACACTCTGTGGAAAACTTGTGGGATTTTTGCGTTTTTCGGTGGACGACTCGATTTGCAGCGAATTTGCGGTACACATGAACGCCTGGGAATTAGTAAAACAAACTTTAGCCGCCTCTCTCAGCGCAGAGAGCTTTGCCAACTGGGTCGTGCGAACTTCCCTATCCAGAACTGACGGCGACGTCCTCTACGTCTCGGTCCCGAATGAAGCCACCCGCGAGTGGATGGAACGCGAATACGCCCCCCAGGTGGTCGACGCGATCGCCCACCTCAGCCTCCCCTTCCGCAAAGTCGTTTACGATATCGAGCTCGCCGCCGCCCCCCGCCCCCTTTCCTTCAACCACGCCTACTCCGACTCCGCACCGTCCATCGAAACCCTCTTCTCCCAACCCGTCGCCAGCCTCAACCCCCGCTTCACCTTCGAAAGCTTCGTCGTCGGCTCCTGCAACCAGTTCGCCCACGCCGCCGCTTACGCCGTCGCCACACGCCCCTCGCGTAGCTACAATCCACTCTTCATCTATGGCGGCGTTGGCATGGGCAAAACCCACCTCATGCACGCCATCGGCCGCAACCTCCTTACAGAGCACCCCGGCATGAAGATCGTCTACACCACTAGCGAAAAGTTCATGAACCAGATGATCCAATGCATCCGCATGGAGAAAATGAACTATTTCCACCAGTTCTATCGCTCCGCCGATGTCCTGCTCATCGACGACATCCAAATCATCGGCGGCAAAGAACGCACCCAGGAAGAGTTCTTCCACACTTTCAACGAACTCTTCGACAACCAAAAGCAAATCGTCATCTCCTCGGACTCCCCACCCAAAGAAGTCTCAGGCCTGGTCGAACGCCTCCGCAGCCGCTTCGAGTGGGGCCTCATCGTTGACGTTCAACCCCCCGATCTCGAAACCAAAATGGCCATCCTCGACCACAAGGCCGAGCACGAGGGCATGAACCTGCCCGAGGACGTCCGCATCTTCCTGGCCACCCGCACCAAGTCCAACATCCGCGAGCTTGAAGGTGCCCTCGTCAAGCTCATGGCCTATTCATCGGTCACCGGCACCCCCATTACGCTGGACATGACCAAGCAGCTTCTCAAGCACCTGACGCAGAACACAGAGAAGCGCATTTCGATCGAATCCATTCTCAAGGCCGTCGCCGACCGCTTCGATCTACTCCCCAACCAACTAAAACAGAAATCCAACGAGCGCCGCATCGCCTACCCGCGCCAGATCGCCATGTACCTTGCCAAAGAACTCACTACCTCATCGCTGCTCGAAATCGGTCGCAGCCTCGGCAACAAACACCACACCACCGTGCTCCACTCCGTCCACAAAATCGACGAGCTTCGGCACAAAGACCCTGATTTGAACAAACTTCTCCACAGCCTAATCGACTCATTCCACTAGTGATAGCTCGTTTTCCACAGCTTCGCTAGGTATTCGCCCTTGCCCCAGTTAGGGAAAAGGGCCTAGGGCTCAAATTCCACAGAAAGCAACAACAGGCTTTTCAAAGGTTGGGATGGCGGCAAGCATTTTTGTTTTGTATAATTTAGAGAGATATCCACATTTCAACTGCACCTACGATTACGGTTCTAAGAAACATATAAATATCTTGTCTTCCTGAAGTACTCATCGCGAGCGTTGTGCAAGGATCACCAAGGACCACTACGGAATGGAATTCAGCGTAAAGCAATCAGACCTGGTACGAGAGCTCAACCTCTCCCAGGGTGTAGTCGAAAAGAAAACAACGATCCCGATCCTGTCAAACGTCCTCATCGAGACGGGCGACGGCGTGATCCACCTCACCGCCACCGATCTTGAGCTCGGCGTGCGCTGCTCCTGCCCCGCGCGCATTATCAAGGCTGGCTCTGGCACCCTGCCCGCACGCCGCCTGCTTGATTACATCCGCTTGCTGCCCGATTCAGAAGTCAGCTTCAAGATGATGGACAACCAGTGGGCCAACATCGTTTGCGGTCGCTCGCGTTCGCGCATCGCCGGTATGTCACGCGAGAGCTACCCAGAGCTACCGGTCATGCCCGCGCCGCTAGGGGACATTCCTGCCGCTACTCTCTCGGCAATGATCCAGAAGACCATCTTCGCCATCTCAAGCGAAGAGAGCCGCTTTACGCTCAACGGATCGCAGCTCCTGATGACCGACAAGACCCTCACCATGGTTGCCACCGACGGCCACCGTTTGGCGCTCGTCGAAAACAAAGTTCCCAATCCGACGGTCGAGGGTGTCTACAAAACCCTCCTCCCCAAAAAGGCGATGCAAGAGCTACTCAAGCTCTCCGCCGACGCTGGCGACGGCGCCCTCATCCAGTTCAGCGGTGATGACAACCACCTCTTCTTTCAACTCGGCGAGCGCCTCTTGCTCAGCCGCAAGCTCACCGGCAACTTCCCCGATTTCGACCGCGTCCTCCCCAAGACACAAACCCACCAGGTCTTTCTCGGCAAGGACGAACTTAAGTCCACTGTCCAGCGCGTCAGCCAGTTTTCTGAAGAGCGCTCCAAAGCCATCCGCCTGCAGTTCGCCGACGGCGAGATGAAAGTCTTCTCCTCCATGTCCGACACCGGCGAGAGCGAAGAAACCATCGCGATCGATTACACCGGGCCCGCGACCGACATTGGCTTCAATGCCCAATACCTGCTCGATTTCTTGGGCGCCACCCCAGAGGGTGCCCTCAGTTTCCTGTTCAACGATGCGCAAAGCGCCGGAGAAATGCGGCCCGCTGCTGCGGGCGACGGAGAAAAAAAGCCTGGAGAGGTAGCTTACACCTACCGCTATGTGGTCATGCCCATGCGCATCTGACGCTGCGCAAATCTGACGTTGCGCAAAAACGCCGCCTGACCCCCATTCAAAAAAACATCAACAATGGCCGATAACTCGATCTACGATTCAACCAGCATTAAAGTTCTAGAGGGCCTCGAAGCAGTACGCAAGCGCCCCGCCATGTACATCGGTTCCACCGGTGAGATGGGCCTCCACCATCTCGTCTACGAGGTCGTCGACAATTCCGTTGACGAAGCCCTCGCCGGTTACTGCACCGAGATCAACTGCGTCATCCATACCGATAACTCGATCTCGGTCTCCGATAACGGCCGTGGCATCCCCGTTGACATGCACGCGGGCGAAGGCGTCTCCGCTGCGCAGGTCGTATTGACTAAGTTGCATGCCGGCGGTAAGTTCGACTCAAACTCCTATAAGGTCTCAGGCGGCCTCCACGGTGTCGGCGTAAGTTGCGTCAACGCCCTCGCCGAATGGCTGCACCTCGAGATCTGGCGCGCCGGTCAAACCTGGGAACAGGATTACCAGAAGGGCGAGCCGATGGGCCCCCTCAAGGCCACCGGCAAGTCGGGTAAAAAAACCGGCACCAAGATCACCTTCAAAGCCGACGCCACCATTATGGATACCGTCGAATTCAACTTCGACACCATCTCCCAGCGTCTGCGCGAGCGCGCCTTCCTCAACAAGGGCCTCAAGATCAACATCCTCGACGAGCGCGAAGATCCGATGAAGTCCCACGAGTTCTTATATGACGGCGGCATCGCCGAATTCATTAAGCACCTCAACATCGGCAAGCAGGTCCTCCACGAAAAACCCATCTACTTCGAAGGTGAGCGCGACATGCCCGGCGACCAGGGCAAGGTCAACATGGAGATTGCCTTCCAGTACAACGACGGCTATTCGGAAACGCTTTTCAGCTTCGCCAACAACATCAACACCAAGGACGGCGGTGCCCACCTCACCGGCTTCCGCACCGCACTCACCCGCACCATCAACTGGGCCGGCGAGCAAGCTGGGCTTTTCAAAGACGTCAAAGAGAAGCTTAGCGGCGACGACGTGCGCGAGGGCCTCACTGCCGTCATCAGCGTCAAGCTCCCACAGCCCCAATTCGAAGGCCAGACCAAGGGTAAACTCAATAGCGATATCTCCGGCCAAGTCACCCAGGTCATCAACGAAAAGCTCCAGGAGTATTTCGACAAAAACCCCTCGGTAATGAAGCGCATCGTCAGCAAGGCCATCGACGCCTCGCGCGCCAGAGAGGCGGCCCGCAAGGCCCGCGACCTCACTCGCCGCAAAGGTGCCCTCGACGGCGGCGGCCTCCCCGGCAAACTTGCCGACTGTCAGGAAAAAGACCCCACCCGTTGCGAACTCTTCCTCGTCGAGGGTGAGTCCGCCGGCGGCACCGCCAAAGGCGGACGTGATCGGCGCTACCAGGCCATCCTCCCTCTGCGCGGCAAAATCCTCAACGTTGAAAAAGCCCGCTACGACAAAATGCTCGGCCATGAAGAAATCCGCTGCATGATCACGGCGCTCGGCACCGGCATTGGCAAAGACGATTTCGACATCGCCCGTCTGCGTTACGGCAAGATCATCATCATGACGGACGCCGACGTCGACGGCAGCCACATCCGTACCCTACTGCTCACCTTCTTCTACCGCCACATGCAGGCCTTGATCGACCGCGGCCATGTCTTTGTCGCACAGCCGCCGCTCTACCGCATCAAGAAGGGCAAGAGCGAAAAGTACATCAAGAACGAGGCCGAGTTCACAAAAGAAATTCTCCGCCGCGCCAGCGACAACCTATCGATCGAAGTTGGTGGCAAGAAGATTGAAGGCGCCGAGATGCGTAACTTCCTCGCCAGCCTGGACGAACTCGTACAAGTTACTCACAAAACCGAACGCCGCCTCCGAGACCCCCGCGCCGTCGAGGCTCTCCTCGACCAATCGCTGTCTCTCGACACCAAAGAGAACTTCGCTGACGACGAGAACCTCAAAAAACTCCAAACCATTCTCGCCACCGCCAAGCTCGATTCCAAAATCGAGAAAGACGAAGAGCACTCCACCTACTTCTTGTCCTTCCAGGATTCCACCAAAGCCTCCCGCATCGTCGGCATTGAACTCGCCGCCGCCGCCGAGTACCGCCGCATGCGCGCCCTGGCCAAAATGGTCGCCCTGCAAAATCTCCCGCCCTTCTACTTGGTCAAAGACAGCGGCTTCCGCGAAGAGGCTTCTGATTGGCGCAAGCTCCTCGCCCGCGCCAAAGAAGAAGGTATGCGCGACGCCAACGTCACCCGCTATAAAGGTCTAGGCGAAATGGACGCCGACCAGTTGTGGGAAACAACCATGAACATCGAAGGCCGCACGCTCCTGCGCGTGGATTTGAAGGATCTCGTCGAGACCGACAAGATCTTTTCAACCCTGATGGGCGACGACGTCGAAAGCCGCCGCAAGTTCATCGAGGACAACGCCCTCGACGTCAGAAACCTCGACGTCTAACTAACGCGAACGACAATCTTCCCCAAATGCCCTGCGGCCTCCAAGTGCCGCAGGGCTTCTTGTATCTGGGCCCCTTCAAAGACGCGGTCAATCTTCGGCCGCAACTGATGCAGCCGGATCGCCGCGTTCATTTGTTCAAACATCGCGCGGCTCCCCACATAAATGCCCTGCAAAGTAACGTGTTTGGCCAGCACACGGAACAGGCTTACCTCACCAACGCCCCCGCTCAAAACGCCAATCACACTCACCCGCCCCCCGCCTTTCACGGCGATCAAAGACTGATCCAAGGTTCCGGCCCCTCCCACCTCCACCACATGATCTACCCCGCCAGCCTTGGCGACGGTCTTCCCCCAATTCGCGTCGTCGCGGTAATTCAAAACCCAATCCGCCCCCATCCCCTTCAGCAGCGCCATCTTTTCGGGCGTACTTGTGATCGCGATCACCCGAGCCCCCGCCGCCTTGGCAAACTGCAACGCGAAGCTGCTCACCCCGCCACTCCCCTGCACCAGCACGCTCTCCCCGGCGCGCACTCCGCCGCTCGCCACCAAAGCATTCCATGCGGTCACTGCGGCGCAAGGCAAGCAGGCGCCTTCCTCAAAACTCAAATGGTCGGGTAAGCTCACCAATCCGTCTGCGTTCAACACAACCCGCTCAGCCAGCATCCCATCGACGGCCCCACCCAAGGCGCTCGCGGCGTATTCATCGCGATACCCACCGCCAAGCCAGCTCTGCATAAAGATCCCCGCCACGCGCTCGCCGATCTTCCAGCGGGTCACACCTGGTCCCAATTCCGTCACAACCCCCGCCCCGTCGCTAAGCAACACACGCGGCAAAGGCATTCTTGGATCGTATTTCCCGGTCGCAACCAACAGGTCACGATAGTTCAAAGAAGTCGCCCGGACAGCAACAGCCACCTCTCCCGCCCCAGGCTCACGCACCCCACCCTCACCCCAACCGATATTCTCAATCCCAAACGCACCAGCGATCAAAGCTTGCAGCATACTGGTAGCATTCCAGATCCCATGAAAAAGATCACCCTATTTCTTCTCGTCGCCATTCCCGCGCTGGGGCAGTTTTGCCGCACGGCCACCCCGTCTTGCCAGGAGAAACTCCCCCTCGGCAAAGAAGGTAAATTTGCCAACATCTACACCAGCTACCCACTGACGCAGCCGAATGCCAAAGTGGAACGCGCGATGATCATCGTCCACGGTGCCGGCCGCAACGCCGACAACTATTTCTCAACTGGGCTCGCGGCCGCCTTTTTGGCAAACGCGCTGGACGATACGATCATCGTCTCCCCCCGCTATGCGGGCAACACCGGTCGCGGCTGCAAAGATCCGCTCATCGATGGAGAGATCGCCTGGGAC
>JANXUM010000439.1 GCA_025356215.1 Bryobacter sp.
GCCTGCCCGCCGATGCGCCTGTGGCCCGCTTGGCCGCCCTACTCCCCCACGCCCTCACCCAGCACCCCACGCCTCCCTGTTCTTATGCCGCGTCCTTGGTGAGCGCCCTGCCTCGCCAGTCGCTCAAGATCAACCTTCTGCCGGAGTCCCGCCGCAAGACAATCTCGCCTTGGCGCTGGGTGCCTACCATCGTTCTTCTCGTCGGGTTGATGGGCTTGGGCCTCGCGCTTGCCTACCTGCAGGATTACGAGAACCGGCAACTGCTTACAAAACTCGATGCCGAGATCGCCAAATTCAAGGCCCCACTGGCCTCCGCCAAAACCCTCGAGGCGCAGCTCGCCGATACCCGCAAGAAGATCGATTTCCTCCGCACCATTGCCGCTTATCCCCGCCAGGATCTCGACAGCCTTCGCGAACTCACCCGCTTGCTGCCCGCGAATTCCTTCGTAACCCGCATGGACCTCACCCGCTCCAACGTCACTCTCGTCGGTGAGATCGATCAGTCCGCCGAACTGCTCAAGTTGCTCGATTCCTCGCCCTTGTTCAAGGATTCCGAATTCACTTCGTCCCCCGGACGCACGCCTCAAGGCAAAGAAGTCTTCAACATCCGGTCCAACCGCGAGTGGCCGCCCGTCGCGCCAGCGGCCCCTGTGCAGATGCCACCGCAACTGCCGCCCCAGATGCCCAACCAGACACCCAAAGGAGCCTCAAAATGAACGTCTCCGAGCGTGAACGCCGCCTCCTCATCGCCCTCGTCCCCGCGCTCCTGATCACCCTCTTTGTCTACTACTGGACAGAGCCCTCCACCAGCGCCGCCCCGGTTGTCGCCGACACCGCGGCCGCCATCGACGTCGCCCAGGCCCGGCTTGACCGCGTCCGCGCCATCGCCGCCACCGTCCCTCCCCTGCGCGATCTCAAACAGAAGACCGGCGCCGAACTCGCCCAGTGGGAAAAACGTCTCGTCCAGGCCGATACCCCGGCCCAGGCCCAAGCCCAGTTGCTCCAGATCTTCCGCCGAGTCGCCCGTCAGCAAGGCCCAACGCTTGAAATTCGCGGCTCCGATCTTGGCACGGTCCAGCCCGCCAACGCTTACGCCGAAATCGCGCTTAACATCAGCATCGATTGCCAGGTGGAAAATCTTCTCAATCTACTGACCGACATCGCCTCGCAGCCTGAGTTACTCTCTTGGCGCGACTTGCGCGTCACCAGCCAGGACACCAAGCAAAAGCGCATGTCGGTCAGCCTGACCCTGCTCGCCTTGGCCCCCGCCAAATTGATCAATCGCCCTGCCGGAGCCAATCGCGGATGAGCCGAAGCATCATTTTCTTAAACCTCGTCCTCCTGGTCGCCCTCGGCGCGGGCGCTCTCGAATTGCGCCGCCGCTGGCAACAGTCTCAAGAGCGCGAGGCCCAAGTCCTCGCCTTCCGCCCTGTGCCCCCGCCTGCCCTGCCGGCCGCCTCTACCGTCCAGACCGATCCCTCCAAGATCCAGGCCGCGCAGTATGTAGAAGTCGCCGAACGCTTCTTATTTGCCCGCGATCGCAACCCCAACGTCGTCGTCGAGGTCAAAGCCCCCCCTCCTCCCAAGCCCATGCCAAACTTTCCGAGCGTCTACGGCGTCATGGATCTTGGAATGGGTCCCACCGTCTTCATGGCCAACGGCAACTCGGCGCAACAAGGCTACCGCCTTGGCGAGAAAATCGGCGATTTCACTTTGCGCGCCGCCAACCAAAAGGAAATCACCTTTGAGTGGGAGGGCAAGGACATTACCAAATCTCTCGACGAACTCCGCGTCCGGGTTGCCAGCGTCAGCGCGCCCGTTGAACGCATGAATTCAAACGTCAACAACAACGCCGTTCCCGAGGCTCCCCGTCCCAAGATCCCCGACAACGTCCGCCCCGCCCCCGGCACCGATATCGGTGGAGGCCGCAAGGGCTGCCTGCCCGGGGATAGTTCTCCAGCCGGAACCGTCGCCGACGGTTTCAAGAAAGTTTCTTACACTTACGCGTTCGGTCCCATCTGTTACTGGGAATCTTCGCGCTAGCCCAAGAGGTTCAAAATGATCCAGTTCCTTCTCCTTTCCATATTGGCGGCGTCGCCCGCGCAACAGCAGACCGAGGCCGCCAAGCCGCAGCCCAAGCCGCGCGTCGCCGCCTCCACGCCCGACCCCAAGTCGAAGACCCCAGCCCCCAAGCGTCACCCCGACGGTCGCCCCCTGGGCGTCCCCTACACCGCTGTCAAAATCTCCGATGGTGCCTGGCGCGCAGTTGAAAACGGCAAGCCCATCATCTACCGCACCACCGCCTTCGGCTTCACGAAAGTCAGCGAGGATGAGAACGGCAAAATCCAGAGAATGATCAACGGCAAGCCCGACGAGCCCACCGAGGTCCCCGTCGGCCTCAGCGTCACTGAAGAAGGCAACCGCCTCCGCTTCAAGAGGATCACCCCCTTCGGCCCCTATGAATGGGTCAAGGACAAATCCGACCTCACCTCTCTCGAAAAACTCGCCTGGGCTCAAGCCTCGGGAACGGCCAAAAAATAATGAAACTGCAAATCGCTTTTCTGATCTCGCTCATCTTGTCGGCGCAACAGCCCCCGGCCGCGACTTCTGGTGCTCAAACGCCCGCCGCCCAGGCCCCCGCCCCTCAGGCCACCGCTCCTCAGGTGGTCGCCCCCGCCGCCGCCAGCTCCGGCAACCTCACCCTTAACCTCCCCGGTGCCTCGCTCACGGAAGTTATCGATACCCTCGCTCGCGTCCTCAAGATCAACTACATCCTCGACCCCCGCGTTCGCGGCAACGTCACCATCCAGACCTACGGCGAGATCAAGTCCACCGACGTCCGCTCCTTGCTCGACACCATCCTTCGCATTAATCAAGCCGCCATGATCCAGGTCGGCGACATTTACCGCATCGTCCCCATCGGCGATGTCGGTCGCCTGCCCATGCCCATCCGCACCAACGCCGAATCCAAAGACCTTGGCGACGACGAAAAGATGATCCTCAACCTCGTCTTCCTTAAGTACACGACCGCGGCCGAAGTCACCACTCTTCTTAAGCCCTTCATCGGTGAAGGCGGCAATCTCACCACCTACGACCCCGCCAATATGTTGCTCATTCTTGACAACTCCCGCAACATGAAACGCACCATGGATCTGGTCGCCCTCTTCGATTCCGATACCCTCGCCAACCAGCGCATTCGCCTTTTCGAGCTCTCCAACGGTCGCCCCAGCGACTTGGCTAAAGAACTCGAAACCATCTTCAAAGGCCTCTCTCTGGCCGGTAAAGGCTCCGGCGTGCAGTTCCTCCCAATTGATCGGCTCAACACCCTGGCGGCGATCGCCCCCAATCCCGGTGTCTTTAAGGAGGTTGAGAACTGGATCGCCAAGCTCGATATCGCGGTCAAAGCCCCCGTTGGCGGCCTTGAGAACTTTGTGTACCGTGTCAAGTACGGTCGCGCCGATTCTATCGCCCTCGCTGTCACTCTGCTCTATGCCAGCCAGCAGGAAAACCCTCAAGCGATCATGAGCACAATGGCGCTCATGATGATGATGATTAGTCTCACCAGCCAGTTGTCCCAGACCGCCAATAACAATGGTGGATCCAATAACGGTGGCGGCGGTGGCGGTGGTGGTGGCTTCAACGGCGGCGGCGGTGGTTACGGCGGCGGTGGCTACGGCGGAGGCGGCTACGGCGGAGGGTTTGGCGGCGGCTTCGGCGGCGGCGGAATCTTCTCCGGCCTCGGCGGCGGGGGCTATGGCCAATACGGCGGTGGCTACGGCCAATACGGCGGCACCGGCGTCCCCGGCCAGCCCAATAACGCGGCCTTCGGCGGCTCCGGCCGGCCCGGCGACGCCACCGGAAGCTTTGTCGGTTCCCAACAGGCAGGCGGCGCTCCCGCCGTCCGCGTTCCCAAGATTGTCCCCAACCCCTTCGACAACACTCTCCTCATG
>JANXUM010000483.1 GCA_025356215.1 Bryobacter sp.
TTCTCATTCCGTCGAAGGCGAGTTGATCGACGAAGCTGTTGTTGGAGACATAGCAGACGATGCCGTCGCGCTTGCCGAGGCGGTCTGCCGCCCAGCGGAAAAACTTCACATACACGTCCGCCAGCGAGTTACGGTTTTGGGCGGCGCTATCTTTTGAGTAAGTGTCCCGCACGCGCTTGTCGATGACGTCATACTTGCGATTCTTGTTGTTGTCATTCTCGTTGAGTTGCCCCACGTTATAGGGCGGGTTGCCGATGATGACGTTGATGGGCGCCTTGCGTTGGGTTGTGACACGCTCGGTATTCTGCTCGGCGAAGAGGCCCATCTGCGGTTTCTCGGCGATATCGAGCGTGTCTGTGAAGCAGAGGCCCGGGTAGGGCTCATAGCTTCCGGTGAGTTCGAGAAAGCGGTGTTCGATGTTGAGCGCGGCGATGTAATAGGGCAGTAACATCACTTCGTTGGCGAAGAGGCGGTGCCGGTAGGCATCGCGCAGTTGAGCGCGGGGGATGCGATCGAGCAGGTTGACGATGAAGTTGCCGGTGCCGGTGGCGGGGTCGAGGATCTGGACGCTGGGGTCGCCGAGGGTGACTCCGAAATCCTGCTGGAGGATCTCGGCGACGCTGGCGCACATGAAATCGACGATGGGCTGCGGGGTGTAGACGATGCCGTGGGTGTCGGCTGTTTTGACGCACCAGCCCTGGAAGAATCGCTCGTAGACGGTGTTGATGAAGCGCTGCTTCTCGGTGAAGTCGGGGAGCGTGCGGCCCGTCGATTCGATGGCATCGTAGAAACTGTTCATGTCCTTGAGGAAGTCGCTGCGGGAGGCGTTGCCGCTGACGAGGGCATCGATGACGAACTCGACTTCGCGGGCGATGACGTTTTGGCGGACGAAGTCGGGGTTATCGAAAACCGTGCGGACGATGCGGTCTGTGAGCAGGTGCTGGACGAGCATTTCATCGACGGCCTGGGCGCTGAGGTTGGGATTGAGCGAGACGCGGCAGAGATCGTGGAAGCGGGCGAAGGCAAGTTGGAACTTGGAGTTGGAGGCGTGGGCGTGGCCGATGCGCTCGTTGACGGCGCGGCTGAGGTCGGGGAGGCGTTCCTGGAAAGCTTCGACGGCGGCCTCGAATTCGCGGATGAGCGGAGGACGGTGGGCGTAGAATCGATTGAGAAGGTCAGCCAGTTCTTCCGGGTTGTCGATTGAGAAGTCGCGGATGCGGTCGCGATTCTGGAATAGGATGGCGTGTTGCGAATCCTCGAAGATGGTGTTGTCGAGGCGGTAGCCGCGGTCGCGTTTCTTCGCGATTTCGCGTTTGAGGCTGTCTTTGGGGTCTTTCGATTCCCGCCAGCCACGGGTGATGGCGTTGGAATCGCGGAGGGCGCCGTCGGGGCGGACGAGACGATCGGAGGAAGTTGAGCGCTCTGCCACTTCGGCGACGAAGGTCCAACCGTGAGCAGGAGCGGACTTTCCGAGAAGATCGGCGAAGGGCGTGCGGAGTGCTAACTCGTGCGTGACGTGCTGGCGCGAGAGAGATTTGCGGGCCGCGTAAAACTCGCGGATGAGCGGGTGCTTGGAAGTGAGCAGGCCGCGGGCAGTCATGGGAAGGCGAACTCTTAGTTTAGGGTAAGGGGGCGGATGGAATCAAAATATGGCGGCTACAAGTAGCGGTTTCACCGTCGAGGCCCCCGGGGCCTGCACAGCGGGGGATGAAAAAAAGGTGGGAATGTGAGCAAGCTAGAGAAGCCGCTCAGCCAAGAAGCGGGATTACGCGGCTTCCGCTACCTTAATGACACTTGATCACCTTGATCACGCAGTAGGACGATGCTGTAGACTATGGCGATGGGGCCTGTTGGCGCGTCGATCATGAGCGGTTTTGCATTTGTTTTCTGCGTACTCGCGCGGATCAATGGCGCTCCGGTACCGTGGACTATGCTGGTGCTGCCATTTCTCGTCTCGTTGATTCTGATCATCTTGGCATTGCGCCAAATCAGAAACAACGTGGTGGCGCGGACGTCTGATGATGAGCGCGTCGGTCGAGTCATCATGTGGTCAAGTGCGGCCGAAGGGGTTGGTATCTTCCTCGCCGTCAATGTTCTCCGCAATGTTGGTATGGCGCAATACGTGATGTCGGGCATCGCCGCAGTCGTGGGCCTACACTTCCTGCCGATGGCGGGACTAATCCCGTTTCCGCGATTTTACGTGCTCGCCGCAGCGCTACTGGGCGTCGCTGGAGCGAGTTTTTTCCTGAGCCCACCGATCGGGGCGTTGGTTGCGGGTGTAGGGGCAGCAGTCACATTGTGGCTTGCGGCGGCTTCTGCGCTGATGCCTGTTCAGAGTTCCGAGCGTGCGGCGCGTCACCCGTAGAAGTCTAAAGCCACTGCTTCGATCAATGCCACCGCTTTCACGAGGGCTTCGCTCGCAGACGCGTCTTTCTCAGGGAAATGGAAGAAAAAGTTGAGGGCGTAGAGTAAGGCCTCGCCTCCGTCGGGCGGCGCATTAACGCCAGAATGCGCCTTTGCTCCCCGCGCGGCGAACCCCGCTGGGGCCCTACTGGGGACGGAGCCCCTCGGACTATTCCCCAAAGCCATGGGAGTATCTCTAAGGGCTCCGTCCCCAGATTCCAGATTCCCCGGCAGTCAGCGTTGGTTGGGCATCCTGTGTGGATCAGAATTCTTGTGGGCAGCGCTGGCGGACTCGGAGGGGACAACCCGTGGTCGAGCGTGCGGGTTCATCTGAACGGCGGAGAAGATCCGAGCGGGAGCTCGCCTGAGATGCCAACAGAGGAGGGGAGGGATTCTTCGGTGGCGGACATGCATATCGCAAGGGAGCGGGCGTCTGAAACGCAATTACTGCGGCAGTGTATGTGTGTTGAGCCGGCATTCGGGGGAGAGGGTTTTGGGGGCGGATAGGGACGACTCCTCAGAAAAATTGGCGCAGGTGGAACTTTGAGAAGTCGCTTGGCGCGAGGGCGCTTGCAGCGGTTGGTGTCAGACCCTACAGGGGACGGAGCCCATCAGACTATTCCCCGAAGTCATGTGAGTATCTCTAAGGGCTCCGTCCCCGGAATCCGGAATCCAGATTCCGGAGGAGGCGGCGGCGTTGGCGGGGTGGCGGCGGCTAACGCAGCGCGCAAGCGTAGAGGCTGGAGACGGTGCCGGTGGTGGCCAAAGCCGCCGCGCTTTGGAGCATTTGCATCGAGAGCAGCGCGCGGGGCGTGGTTAGGGGATTGGTGGCGGCGTGGAGCATGATCGCGGCGAGATCGGGCGGGGCGAGGGTTGACGAATCGAGGATCAGGTTGTAGTTGGCCCAGTTGTCGCAATCGATTGAGTAGTAGTGTTCGAAGCGATCGTTCTCGATGGCCTGGCGCTGGGCGTTGGCGCGGTAGGCGTCGGCCGGAGTCGCGTAAGATTCGTCCGAGCGCTGGGCACCGAAGACGCGCTCGGCGGCGATGCCTGTGTCGACGACGAGATGAATCTTGTAGGCACGGGGGATGAAGTGCCAGGCGAGGCGCGAGTCGACGATGAGCGACTCGCTGGAATCGTTGAGGGCGATCAGTTGGTTGTCGATCAGCTTGTCGATGGAATCGTCTTGCTTGGCGACCTCGTTGAGCTGAATGAGGGACAGGCCGCGCTCCTCGGCCATGCGGCGGAGGATGGTGCCGGCCGAGACGACGCGCCATCCGGTGAGGGTGGAGAGTTCGCGGCAGACACTGGTCTTGCCCGAGCCGATGAGGCCGGAGACGGTGACGATGGTGGAAGTAGGGGCCATGAAAATATTGAAGAGAGGCTAAGTACGAAGTCTAGCCAATAGCCAGACTCCGATGAGGGCAAATAACGCGTCGGGGCTCCAGGCGGCCATGGCGGGTGGGAGCTGGCCGACGTTACCGACCTGCTCGATGATCGAGGAAATGCTCCAAAAAGCGATGGCGATGGCGACGCTGACGCCGATGCCGGCCATGGCGCCGCGGTTGCCGGTGATGAAGGCGAAGGGGACGCTGAGCAGCGCCATGACGAAGGCCGAGATCGGGAAGGCGAACTTCTTGTGGAACTGGACCTGAAGGCGAGTGGTATCGAGGCCGGACTGTTGTAAGTTCTGGACGTAAGTGGATAACTGGTGGAAGTTCATCTGTTTGTCCTGGATGAATTCCTGAAGGAAGTAGTCGGGAGTCTCTGTAAGTTCGGCGAAGGTGCGCGTGGCATCGAGAAATGGATCGTAATCGACGCGAACGC
>JANXUM010000502.1 GCA_025356215.1 Bryobacter sp.
GATGGTTTGAGTGGCCGCCGTGTATGCGCTGTACTGTTTGGTAGTCAGCGGGAGCATCGCGGCGATGCCGAATTTGTTTGCGGCGCCACCGGCGATTGCGGTGCGCTGGGCGGCGGTGTAGGAATTGGAGTTCCCCGGATAGGTGCCCGCTTGATCGGCGGGAAATGTAATTTGGGTCGTTGGCGTCCAGGTAAAAGGATTTCGAGGATCCGAGTGCAGTAGCAAGACATTCGAAGGAGGAGGACTAATGGTGTAGGCGGGCGGTGCCGGCGAAAATCGCGTGTCCTTCTGTGTTCTCAGCGGAAATGCACCTGTCACGGTGTTCGCCACGCCGTCCGTAAATAGCGCGATCTCATTCATTGCCAGTTTGAGTCCGACATTCTTGATCGCCGTGTAGCTTAGTTCCAAGGCGGGAGTGGTGTTGGTAGAACCGCCGCAGTTCAAATTGGCAATGGCGTAAGCCGCGCCGGTTGAGCCCGATTTCTTGTAATTGGTGGACGCGGTGTAAGCGATCGAGGCGTCGCCTGAGAAGGTGGTAACGCCGACGTAGTCGTAGGGACTGAAGTAATTCAGAAACTGGATTGAGGAATAGACCATTGCCTCGCAGGAACTGGATCCGGCCGGCAGGGAGGTCGGAATCGTGCCGACCGAGGTGTTGCGCGAACCCATCGAACCGGAAACGTCGAGAATGAGCATCATCACCAGAGTTCGGCGTGTTGCGGTGCCCGTAGCAGTGACGCGAATGTTGGGAATATTGAAAATGCGCATGAAGTAGGTTGGCGCGGTTACACCCCCCGCCACATCCACTTGCAGGACGCCATTGGCAACGCCGGCTGTCTGCAATTGGGTGAAGTTGGGAGTGACGGTGGTTAGCGCCGCGTTGGTGCCCATGAAGCCGCTGGGGAAATTGGCGTTAAAGAATCGCGTGGCGCTGGCGGTGGCCGCCGCATTGGCGGTGGCGACATCGTCACCGAGGTTGAGCCCGCGGGCGGCGCCGAGCGCGGCGGCGTCCACGGAAGCCATCAGGCGACCCTTGACCAGGTACGCAAGGCCACCATCGATGGCGAGCCCCACAGTGCCAAGGGTAAAAAACATCATAATGGCGGAAATCAAGACCGCCATGCCTTTTTCACGGCTGGAAGCGCGGGTTTTGATGGGCTCGGTCATAGTGGAACTCCTAGCTAATGGTGCGGACGGCAATGTTGGGAGATTGCAGCCAAGGGAGCATATTTAACTCCGTGGTGTCGGCGAAGACTTCGCCGACGAAGGCGAATTCGCTATTGTTCAAGAAGATGATGCCGGTGCCATTGTCGACCTTGGAGAAGCCGGTGGCGCGGTTGCTGGTATTGGTTGCGATATCGGCGTCGTACACACTGCCGTCGGAGAGCAAAGTGGTCACTGGCGCGCCCAACGCGCTACTCCACCGGGTTGTGTTGCCAATTTTGACCCACTGCGCAATCACGTACTCGCCGTAATTGGCGCAAGTGGAGGCAGAGCCGTTCCAGTTGGCGATGCCAGCGTAGCACTCGTTATTGCCGACGCGGATCACCTTGCTTACATAGATCACGCCTTTGCCGTTGGGGTCTGGGGTGTCGGTGCCGCTAATGTTGAAGCCCAGGCCGCTGGCCGAGCGCACCAGCATATTTTGGTTTTCCGTTGTTTGCAGGTTGATGCCTCGCACCACCAGCACGTTTGCGTTGCGGCAAACGTTACTGCATTGAATGGAGCGGTTGAGGCTCATCCCGATCGTGAAGGTTCCGGCAAGCATGATCATCAGAAAGGGCGCTACCAGCGCGAATTCCATCATTACGTTGCCCGATTGCCGCTTGCGGCGCCGTGGCGATTGAAGATTTGCGTTGTTCATTTCATTACCCTGTCTACTGAATACCCTGTCTGCTAAGTGCGGTGCCAACGTTAAGGTGTCGGCGGCTGCGTCGCGCCGACGGGATAGCCCTGCAAGACGTCGCTGGCCGCGGTATTGAATTTCATCTGCGTCCCCGGCATGTAGTTGGGCAGCGGCACCATCCAGTTCCAGGGAAAATTGGTGACGCTCACCTCAATCAGGTTGCCGGTCTGATTCATGTAGAGCAACTGCCGCGCCGGACTGTAGGTGTCGTTTTTGATCGTCTTGCCTGTCCCGCAATCGGCAGCGGTTAGCGGAGTGCTCAAATCGGTCGGCTGGAAATAGCGCACGGCAATATAGGCCGCCCCGGATGTCCCCGAAAGAAAGCCAAGCGAGGCACCTTGCACGACTTGCTTAATGCAGGTTGTCTGATTGGTGCAACTGGTCCCGTTCAGCGTGGTCGCGTAGGTGATGCCGAAGCGGACGCCATCGCGAACGGCGCTCTGTAACATGCTCTTAATGAAGACCGCGAGGGCGATGTCGGAGATGCCGAAAAACAGGGCAAACAGGGGAAGGGCGCACAAGGAAAATTCGATCATCGCGTTGCCGGCGCGCCCCTTTAGCCGATTGCGCCATCCTCGTTTTTTTTGTATGTTGACTGCTGCGTTCATAGACACGCCCATTCCGGGCATGTCACCCATATCGGCCTAAGGTTGATGGAACTTTAGAGCTTCCATGACAAAATTTTCGATTTTTCGATTTTTCCTTCGTCCAACTCCATGCCGAAGCCCGCTCCCTGCCCGAGCTCAATTCGTCCGCCTTTTGGAATCAGCGCGTTGCGGTCGAAATGGTAGTAGGAGGCCATCTTCAGAACCAGGAATTCGCTGAGCGGGCAGGTCGATGGATTTTCGCTCGCCACCACATGCAGCGCCGCGTGCAGGTTATGTCCGTGGGGAATCACAGGTACATCGTAAACACTGGCTAAGGTGCAAATCTTCTTCAACTCGCTAACGCCCCCGCACCATTCCGGATCGGCCTGCACCACGCGCACGGCGTCGGCCTTCAAAAACGAATGGACTTCCCAACGGCCGTAGAAATGCTCGCCGGCCGCGATCGGCACCGATGTCGAGGCGCTCAGACGAGCAAAGGCGTCTACCTTTTCGCTACTGAAGGGTTCCTCCAGCCAACGCGGGCGCAGTGGCTCCACCGCCTTGCACCAGCGCAGGGCGTAGCCTAGATCCCAGCCGTTGAAGACATCGAACATGATGTTCGCGCCAGGGCCAAGAGTCTCACGTAGAATCTCGGTCACCTTGACGTTGCGGGCAAAGCCCTCGGCCCCGCTGCCCGGCCCGTCCGCCAAAAACCACTTCTGGTTTGTGAATCCTTGCGCGAACAGCTCTTTGGCTCTCGGGGCGACTTTGCCCGGCTCCAGCGACGACCCCAGCGTACTGGAATAAACCTCCACTGAGTTGCGCGATGGCCCGCCGAGGAGCCGATAGACCGGTGCCTTGAAGTAGCGCCCGCGCAAGTCCCACAGGGCGTTGTCCACCGCGCTGATCGCCATCAAGAAGATCCCAGCTCGGCCATGGCGGTTGAGGCGCCACATTTGATCCCAGACGACGTCGCCGGCCAGCGCATCCTTGCCGATCAGAAATTCGCGAATTTGCTGGTCGATGACGATCGCCGCCTCGCGATCCACAGGCCCATAGAGGCCCTCCACGCCGCCCGTGGCCTTTAGCTTCAAATAGATGGCCGAAGTCTTCTGCGGACCCTTGGCGGCCACTGCGTCGCGATACTCTTTCGGCCGCAGAGCGTCGTAGATGTGCAGAGGCTGAACTTGATATTGCCCGTTGACGCCACGCTCAGCCTCGCGCGTGCCTTGAAACTCCCAAATCTCGAGGGCTTCGATGCGGCAGCGGCTCTCCGCCGCCAACGCCGCGTATCCACCCGCCATCACGCCAAACCAGTCGCGCCGTTTCATGGGCACGATTCTATCAGCGCTTGCGGCTCATCTCTTCGGCACTCACCACCGGGGCAGCGATGGTAAACAGGAGGCCCAGCACAGTCACCGCTCCCGCCACCCAAAAGGTGGTTTCCAGCGCTCCAGCCATCCCCACCTTCGGCAGACGCAGGTTGAAGAAGGCCCCCATCACACCCACTCCCACGCTGCCGCCGATGCTTCTCGCAAACTGGATTGTCGATGTCGCCGACCCCATCCATCGTTTCTCCACCGTCATCTGCACGGCGATCAGCAGGGCCGGAACGCTAAATCCCAATCCTCCCCCCAGCAGCACCATCGACCCCAGCAACAGCAGCTTACCGGAAGCTGGCTCGAGGAACGCCAGCAACGCGCTGCCCGCCACCACGCTCACCATGCCGCCGATGGCGGGGCCGCGATAGCCCACGCGGAGCATCATCTTGGCGCACACGGCGCTCGCAATGACCCAGGCCAGCAGCATGGGCGTCAAAGTGGCCCCGGCCTCGGTGGCGCTCTTGTGTTGCACTTCTTGCACAAACAGCGGCACGTAGGCCGTCACGCCATTCAGCGCCCAGCCAATCACCAGCGCGTGCAGCACCGAGATCGTGAACAGACGCCAGCCAAACAAAGGCAATGGCAGCACCGGATCGGGGCTCGCTTTCTCCACGCGCCACAACACCGCGCCAAGTACCACGGACAACCCGACCAGAGCCCATCCGTACCAAGCCTTAAGATCGAGAAGGCCAAACAGCAAGGCCACGGCGGCCAGCGTCACGAGGATCGCCCCCGGATAGTCGATGTAGGGCTTGCCCTGCTTCAATTCATGCGAGTCCTTCCACCAATGCCAAACCAGCCAGGCGGACAGCACCCCGAAAGGAATGTTGATGTAAAACACGCTCGGCCATCCGACGCCATCGACCAGGAATCCGCCCAGCAAGGGCCCCACGACGCTGGACAATCCCCAAACCCCGCTGAACAGCGCTTGCACTCGCGCGCGCTCCTCAAACGAAAACATGTCGCCGATCATGACTAGAGCCATCGGCAACAGCCCCGCCGCCCCCAGCCCCTGCATGCCGCGAAAGACGATCAACCAGATCATACTTGGTGCCACCGCGCACAACAGGCTAGCCACGAGAAACAGCCCCATCGCCCACGCGTAGACAATCCGCCGGCCAAGGATGTCGCTCAGCTTGCCGGCCACCGGGATGCCGGCGCTGGAGGCCAGCACATAAATCGAAAAGGCCCATCCGTAGATACTCAGCCCACCCAACTCGCCCACAATGGTCGGCATCGCGGTGGCGATAACGGTGGCCTCCATCGACCCCATGAACGAACCGATCATGAGACCCAGCGTGACAATTTGCCGGGGGGAGGAGGTCAGGTTGGAAATTAACTTCAAACTTCTAGGTTAGCCGCCCCGTTCGTCCTTGTCAGGCGAGACAGCACTTCTTGGACGCGCTCCATCTCGATCGGCTTCGTGAGGTAGTCGTTCATGCCTGCCTCCAGACAGCGATCCCGCGCAATGGCGAGGACATCCGCAGTCACGGCGACGATCGGCACCAAGCGGCCGCGCTCCCCCAGTCCGCGTATCGCGCGCGTGGCCGCCAGCCCGTCCATTTCGGGCATATGGCAGTCCATCAGGATCAGTTCATAAGGTTGTCGTTCAAAAGCCCGCACGGCTTCAACGCCGTCCGTGGCAATATCCACCAAGTGCCCCAACTTGCGCAACATAGCGGAGGCAACCAGTTGATTGACGCGATTGTCTTCCGCCAGCAGGATACGAAGCGGCAGGTGATCCAAGGCGGGCGGCCGAGCGGCCGGGTACAACCCGCGGCCGCTCTCAGCCGGCCGAGGGAGCTCGGCGGTAAACCAGAAAGTGCTTCCGACACCGGGCTCGCTGCTCACCCCGATCTCGCCACCCATCAAAGTGACAATCCGCCGACAGATCGCCAAGCCCAGGCCCGTGCCTCCGTAGCGTCGGGTGATCGAGGCATCGCCCTGATAAAAGTCCTGAAAGAGGCTGCGTTGCGCCTCCAGTGGGATCCCAACGCCAGTGTCAATGACGGTGAACCTAAGGAATCCAGCCGCGTCGATTGTTGATTCAACTCGAATTTCGATTGAGCCGGACGCCGTGAATTTAACTGCGTTCGACAGGAGGTTTAATAGAACCTGTTGCAGCCGCATGGGATCGCCAAGTACGTTTGGCGGAACGGTGGACCCGATTTCCGTCGTTAGCCTCAGACCCTTGCGGACAAGCTCGCCGGACTGCAAATCCACCACTCCCTGAATCGTCTCGCGCAGCCCGAACTCCACCTTTTCCAACGCCAGTCGGCCTCCGTCGATCTTTGAGAAATCGAGTACGTTGTTGATGATCGAAAGCAACAGGCGGCTGGACGAGCCCAGCGTCTGAACGAACTCGCGCTGCTCCGGATTGAGTTCAGTGTCGCTCAGAAGCTTGGAAATACCGATAACGGCGTTCATCGGGGTGCGCAACTCGTGGCTCATATTCGCCAAAAAATCAGACTTGGCCCGGTTGGCCGCCTCGGCCTCAATGTGCGCCAGCACCAACTGTTCGCTGGCCATCTTGCGATCGGTGATGTCGGTGTGGGATCCGGTCATGCGGGTGGCTTCGCCCGATTCCCCGCGCAGCGCGCGTCCCCGGGCCCGGATCCAGCGATATTTTCCGTCCTTGGCAAGCATGCGGTACTCGGCGTCGTAGTAGTCGGAGTTGCCCGCCAAGTGGCTGTCGATCTCGCGGAGGGCGGCGGCCCTGTCATCGGGATGAATTAGCCGCTCCCACGTCTCGCTTTCATTGGCCAACTCTTCGGACGAGTATCCGAGCATCGTCTTCCAGCGATCGGAAAGAAATAGCTTGCGATGTTTCGTATCCCAATCCCAGATTCCGTCGTTGTTACCAGCCAAGGCCAGATACCAGCGCTCTTCGGAGATTCGCAGCGCTTCGGCGGTCTTGCGGAGTTGCTCCTGGCCCTCCAACGCGGTGGTAACCGAGTGCACAACTTCGCGGGAAAAGCCATGTCCGACAACCGCAGCCAGGATTACGGTAGCCAGAAAGATTACAAGATCTCCGGCGGAATTGGATGTAAACCGGTCACCCTGCAGTGCATTGCGCATCCACAGCAAG
>JANXUM010000510.1 GCA_025356215.1 Bryobacter sp.
GAATTCTATACCCCTCCCGCCCCAAGCTACAATGGAGGGTTGATCAATAAACTCGTCCTTGAAAACCTGAAACACAGGCCCATCCGGACGCTCCTCGTCGTCTTCGCCATCGCCATCCAGGTCAATATGATGCTCACGCTCGTGGGCATGAGCCATGGCATGTTGAATGACTTCCAGCAGCGCTCCCGCGGCGTCGGTGCGGACATCATCGTTCGCGGCCCCAACACCAGCGTCCTCAGCGTCAACGCCCCTTCCATGAAAGAGGCGATGATCGGCTACCTCCGCGAGCAGCCCCACATCACAGATTCGCTCGGCGTGACGGTCCACAATATGGAAGGCTTTCTCAACTCCGTTACTGGCGTCGACCTCAACAAGCTCAACACCTTCAGCGGGGGCTTCGGCTATAAACAAGGCGGCCCCTGGGTCAAACCGACGGATGTCATCGTCGACGAACACTACGCCACCCAACGCAAATTGAAAGTCAACGGCCCCGTCAAAATGATGAACAAAGATTGGAACGTCGCCGGCATCGTTAGCAGCGGCAAGATGAGCCACGTCTTCATGCCCATCGATATCCTGCAGGACCTCACCGGCAACACCGGCAAATACAGCCAAATCTATCTCAAGGTTGACGACCCTAAAAACGTGGAAGCGATCGTCGAACAGCTCAAACAGCTCCCGGCGCTCAAAGACTTCCCCATCTACTCAATGCAAAGCTTTACTTCTCTAATCAGCATCGACAACGCCCCCGGCCTGCGCCCCTTCCTCAATGTGATCGTCGGCCTCAGCATCATCGTCGGCTTCCTTGTTGTCTTCCTCAGCCTTTACACGGCGGTCCTCGAGCGAACCAGAGAAATCGGAATCCTGAAAAGTCTGGGTGCCACCCCGCTGTATGTTATCCAGTTACTCTTCCGGGAAACGATCTTGTTGTCAATCTTCGGCGGAATCATGGGGATCATGCTAAGTTACGGAAGCCAGTGGCTCATCATGACCCTGGTGCCAGCCAGCCTCCAAATGCAAATTGTCTACGACTGGTGGCCGATCTCAACGGCAGTCGCAATAGGGGCCTCCCTGATCGGAGCGCTCTACCCCGGTTATAAAGCCGCCCGTCAGGACGCAATCGAGGCTCTGGCGTATGAATAAGTCACCGCTGATCGAAATCAAAAGCCTCCAAAAGATCTACTACCAGGGCGAAGTGGAAGTTAAGGCTTTAAGAGGCGTAGACCTCGAGGTAGCGGACGGAGAATTCCTGGCCATCGTCGGTCACTCGGGAAGCGGCAAGTCGACGCTATTCAACGTCCTGGGCGGCCTGACTCCCGCGAGCAGCGGAACGATCAGAATGGCCGGAATCGACGTACTCGCGATGTCGGACCTGGACCGGACCCGGCTCCGTCGAGGAACGGTGGGCTTTGTCTTCCAAAAATACAATCTCCTGCCAACGTTGAACGGCTACGACAATATCGCCCTAGCGGAAAGCCTCTCGGGCACAAAGAACCTGGACCAATCCTGGTTCAAAGAAGTGCTCGAAACACTGGGAATTGGAAGCCGTTTGAAGCACAAGCCCCGCGCCATGAGCGGAGGAGAGCAACAAAGGGTCGCAATCGCGAGAGCCCTCGTTAGCCGCCCCAAAATCTTGTTAGCGGACGAACCAACAGGCAACCTGGACACCGAAAACTCGATCGCGGTCCTCGACATCTTACGAGACTTAAATAAGAAGTTCGGGCAAACGATCCTAATGATCACCCACAACCCCGAAGCCGCCGACTTCGCCGACCGTAAGGTGCGAATGAAGGACGGACAGGTGGTCCACGAAATGACGGCATAGCCGCCACTACGCTCTGCGGTAATCCGCCGGGATGCAGTAGCGGTGCCAGGTAAGTGCCTTGTGAGTGCAGGCTGATGATCACGACGAAAGGTCAGCAAATAGTGGCACCGGCCACTTGGGTTACACCGAGCACATGGAAAAGGATTCTCAGGGCGTGGACACTAATGAGGGTAACCATCGCCGGTTCATCACCGCACTATTCCCTTCACAGCGGCGTCGTGCGGCCAAACAGCCTGTTCTCCATTACCATGGTAATCTCCGATTATGGCGCTCGCTCGCTCCCGCATCACCGCTCAAGGCCAAATCTCCATTCCCCTCGAAATCCGCCGCAAGCTCAGCGTCGGCCCTGGCTCGATCCTGGAATGGCAAGAAGAATTAAGTCAAATCGTCGTCCGCCGAGTCGGTCGCTTTAGCTCCGAAGATATTCACAACGCCGTTTTCGGTGCCCGCGTTCCAAAGCCGAAAACGCTCGATGAACTCAAAGCGGGCATTCCCGCCCACATTCGAAAGCGCTATGCGCGCGGTTGACACCAACGTCCTCGTCCGTCTAATTGTTCGCGACGATCCGCGCCAAACAGCGGCGGCCGAATCCTTTATCGCTCCCGGTGCCTGGATCTCCACTCTGGCTCTCGCCGAAATGTCGTGGGTGCTCGCCAGCGTCTATGACTTCACGCCAAAGACCATCGCCATCGCGATCGACATGCTGCTAGATCATCAAAATCTAGTCATACAGGATTCCGATACCGTGGCCGCCGCGCTCGAACTGTTCCGCTCAAAACCCGTCCTCGGTTTTTCCGATTGCTTGATGCTCAACCTCGCACGCCGAACTGGCCATCTCCATCTCGGCACCTTTGATCGCCATCTGTCACGAGCCGAAGGGGCCGAGAAGCTATAGACGCCAAAGTCATTGAACTAGGCCGCATCGCCGCATAGGAAGTCTGCGCCGATCGTTGCGTCATAGGCAAAGAAGTGAGCAAAACCGATCAGCCAGCCCCGTCGGCTGAGGAGAACCCCTTCGCCAAGCGAATCCGTTCGCAACCCTCTACAAGGCGGACGCGACACGTGCGCCCGCGCAGGCACTCACCCCCATCCCCAAGTACGCCACAATGTATGAAACCGCCTATGCTCCTCTTCGACGCCCATCTCGACCTCTCCATGAACGCCATGGAATGGAATCGCGACCTCCGCCTTCCCCTAGTCGAAATCCGGCGCCGAGAGCTCGGCATGACCGATCTCCCCGACCGAACCCGCAACGTGGTCTGCTTCCCCGAGATGCGCCGCGGCCGCATCGGCCTCTGCGTGGCGACGCAAATCGCGCGCTACTCAACCCGCTTCAGCAAGCTTCCCGGCTGGCGCAGTCCCGAGCAAGCCTGGGCTCAAACTCAAGGCCAACTCGCCTGGTATCGCGCCATGGAGGACGCAGGCCAACTTCTCCAACTCCGCACCTGGCCCGAGGTCGAAGCCCATGCAAAACTCTGGCGCGAAGCTTCGGCGGAACAAATTCTATCGCTCCCGATCGGCTATCTGCTGAGCCTCGAAGGCGCAGATTCAATCCTGTCCTGGCACCACCTTGAGAAGGCTCGCGCCGACGGCCTCATCGCCCTCGGGCCAGTTCATTATGGCCCCGGCATCTATGGCCACGGTACCGACGACGAGGGACCGCTCACCCCGCGCGGCCGCGACCTGCTCAAAGAAATGGAGCGCCTGGGAATTATCCTGGACGTCACGCATCTTTGTGACGAAAGCTTCTGGGACGCCCTCGCCAATTACAACGGCCCGCTTTGGGCCAGCCACCACAACTGCCGCGCCCTTGCCGATTGGAACCGGCAATTGACAGACGATCAAATCAAAGCCATTGTCGAGCGCGGCGGCGTCATCGGCATGGCCTTCGACGCCATCATGATGGTCAACGGCTGGGCTCACCATCGCTCCAAGCCAATCGACTTCAACCTCAAGCTTGAAAAGATCTGCGAGCACATCGACCACATCTGCCAGCTCGCCGGCAACGCTTGGCACGTCGGCTTCGGGACCGATCTCGACGGCGGCTTCGGCACAGAACAAATGCCGATGGACCTCGATAGCATCGCCGACCTCCAAACCCTCGCCGCCCCCCTCGCCCAACGCGGCTACAGCCCCGCTGACATTGAGGGCATCTTCAGCGGCAACTTCCTTCGCTTCCTCCGCGAGCACTTGCAGTGACGCCAACGCGCGTCCGCTACGCGATCCTCGCCATCGCCACCGCCAACGCCTTCATCCTTTATCTCGATCGCATCTGCATGGGCGCCGTCGTCCAGTCCGCCAGCTTCCAGATGGAGCTTGGCCTCGATAAAGCTCGCATCGGCGACGTCCTGTCCACCTTCTTCTTCGCCTACGCGCTCGGCCAATTGCCAGCCGGCTGGCTCGCCGACCGCTTCGGGCCCCGCCGCATGCTGGTCGCCTACATCCTGCTTTGGTCGGTATGTACCGCGCTGACGGGCTTCACCGCCGGACTGGTCTCGCTTCTGGTTGTGCGCGCCGCCTGCGGGTTGGCTGAAGCCGGCGCTTATCCGGCCAGCGGTCTTCTCATCACCCGCTGGTTTCCCTTCGCCCAGCGCGCCCGCGCGAACAGCGTCGTTGCATTTGGCGGTCGCATTGGCAACTCGCTCGCCCTTTGGCTTACCGCGCTTGCCATCGCCACGCTCGGGGCCTGGCGTCCGGTTCTCTGGATTTACGGCTCTCTGGGCCTCGTACTGGCCACCGCCACTCACTTTATTTTTCGCGACTCCCCCGCCCAACACCCAGGCGTCAACCAGGCCGAGCGGGATCTGATTGCCGCAAATGCCCCGCCCCCCAATCCTGTTGCCCCGTCCTCGCCTTGGCTCGCCCTGTTCCGCCACCCCGGTTTGTGGATGCTGAACCTCGCCAGCGTCGGCATCAACATGGGCGTGTCTTTTTTGGTGACCTGGCTCCCCACTTACTTACGCGAGGTGCGCGGCCTCGACGCCGTCACTTCCAGCCGTTATGTCTCCATCGCCCTGATGTGCAGCCTCGGCGGCATGCTCTTCGGCGGCTTATGGTGCGATTGGCTCACCCGCCGCTTCGGTACCAAATGGGGTCGCCGGCTGCCCTTCGTCTTCGGGGGAGGAACGGCGATCTGCGCGTTCCTCGCTTGCCCATTGCTGCCCAGCGCCTTGGCGGTGACCGTTGCTTGCGCAATCGTTGCCTTCTCCGCCGACAGCATCATGCCAGGGGTCTGGGCTCTGGGCCAAGACATCGGCGGCAAGCACGTCGCCGCCACCATGGCTTGGTCCAACATGTGGGGCAACTTCGGTGCCTCCGCGATCGCCAAAGTCGTCCCGACAATTCTCGCGACGTCATTGCACTTCGCCGACTGGCGGGAAGTCTTTTGGCTCTGCGCCGCCGGGTTCGCCGTTGTCATCGCCGCGTCTATGGCGATCGACGCCACCAAGCCGCTTAGCGCAGGCCTCCTACCGGCACATAGGTCCGATACACATATCCAGTAATGCGATCCATGTCCGAGCTCGTAAAGTAAAGCCACTGCCGTCCCGCGCCCCTGCCGAAGATGACGTTCGTCAGCGCCGGCTGCGCTGTGGTGATCCTCGACTTCAACCGCCCGTCCTGTCCCACCAGATAGGCCACCCCGTGCGAGTAACAAGTCAGCCAAATGTCGCCGTCCTTATTGATGTCCATACCGTCGGCCTGGCATCCTTCCACTGTCGCCACCTGCTCCATCGCCCCGGCCGTCCCGTCGGCGTTCAGCTTCCACTTCACAATGTGCGACGTATCTTTGGCGACGTTGTGACTGACAAAGACCGTCTTCTTGTCGGCGCTGAGAATGATGCCGTTGGGCCCGGTGACCTCCTGGCTGAAGACCGTTGTCTTGCCGTCCTTGCCAATCCGGTAAATCGTCCCATTGGGCGACGTGCCGTCATATCCGTTAGGATCCGTAAAGTAAATTGTCCCGTCGGGGGAGACCACCAAGTCGTTCGGCCCTTTGCTCTTCCCCGGCATCGCATCGAACTTTTCGGCCACAACCGTCACCTTCTTGTCCGGCGTCACCTTCAGAATCTGCTGCTCACCCGTCGCGGTGACAAAGATGTTATCCGCGTCGTCGATGTACAGGCCCCCGGGCCCTTCTTTCGTCGCCACCGTTAGCCACTCTGCAAATCCATCCTTCGAGTCCCAACGCACGATGCCTTTATAACTGCCGCGCGAGGTGAAGAAGAGGTTCCCCTTGGAATCGATTGCCGGGCCTTCCGTATTGCCCCAACTCGCGTTGGCCCCCATCAGTTCGGCTCCCTGCGATGGCAAACCGCCCGGCTTCTGGCAGGCGCAAAGGAGGGCGATCGCTAAGAGGTAGGGCTTCTTCATGACTCGCCGAATCCTATCAGAATTGCCAGCGATTGCCTAGGCGGACGATACAATCGCCGCCGCGGCCATCAGGAAGCGCATCCCCCTCACCACTTCCTTGCGCCGGGCCACCGGCAACTTTCCCAACATCGCCGCAATCAACTCTGGCTGAAGCACCTTGTTCCGGCTTTTGGTCCGCTCTCCGAGCGGGGTCAAAAAGATCATCGTCCTACGCCTGTCCTCGTCATCTTTCTGCCGGCGCACAAACCCGCCCCGTTCCAGCCGGTCTAGCGTTAACGACATCGTGGACGGCGCCACCCCCATGTGCCTCGCCAGATCCAACACGGTCGTCCCCGTGGACAGTTGCAGATGCCCCAAAACTTTACCCTGGTGCGGGCTGATTTCCGTACCGCCCTCGGACTCGGTCGCCGGGCGCGCATGGCATGCGAGGTGAATTTGAACGTAACACTCAAGAACTGTTTCGACGTCTGATTTCGCAACCATCGCCATCGAGTCTCGCGCGAATTTTGCCTGTCTGTCTATCGAAATTTCTTATAGGCAACGAGACTGAAAAAATCAATTGTGATTATGCGCGGCGCTAAAAATCGCCCAAGATATCCGTGCTACGCTCACTCCAGACGCATGCCCGCACTCCAGCGCAACACCCGCCAAAAGTCAGCCATTCGCGACGTCTTCGAGGCGATGGACCGCCCGCTGGGTCCGCAGGAAGTCCTCGACCATGCCGCCGTCCAGACCAAAGGCATCGGCATTGCCACCGTCTACCGCAACATTAAGGCCCTCGTCGAGGAGGGCTGGCTGACGCCTGTCGACCTGCCGGGCGAGCCGTCGCGCTACGAGATTTCGGGCAAAGCTCACCACCACCACTTTCATTGCCAGAATTGCGGCAAGGTCTACGACCTGCCCGGCTGCCCGATCCAGGTCAAACCTTCCTTGCCCCCCGGCTTTATCGCCACCGCCCATGAGGTGGTTCTTTATGGCCGTTGCGACGTTTGCTCGATACACTAGGTTTAGATCCAATCCATGCTGCTCTCCAAAGAGTTCGTCGGCTACCTCTCACGCCGCCTTGTCCAACGCCTAAGCCCGGCGTTTATCGACACGGCCAACCCTGCTGGCCTCGCCGAGCAACTGGGCGACGTCATCGTCGCCGACCTCGAAATCGAGGATAAGCTCAACGACGAGGTTCGCGAGATCCTCGAACAATACACCGAGTACATGCGCCGCGAGGGCGTCGGGTACCAGGACATGTTCCGGAAGATCAAGAGCACCATGGTGACGCAGCGCAAGATCATTCGCGCTGCCGGGCGCGATTCCGGCGACGGCATGAAGCTATCGCGCGACAAGGTAACCGACCTGTCCCACCAGATCGCCGCCGTACTTAAGAAGCTGCGCGACGCCCGGGTCAAGCGCGAACCGAACGAGGTGCGCCTGGAGATCGTCAAGGTCTTCACCGAGGTCCTGCAAACAGACGACAAAGCCGACCGCGACGCTCGCGCCAAAGTCGTCTCCCAGAAGAAGGGCATTCTCGAAGGCAGCGAAGAGTACGAGATTCTCCATAAACGCTACTACGCCGAGGAGCTCAAAAAGCTCGGCATCGACTTCGGCGCTTAGCGTAGTTTGTAGACGCGATAGGCGGGGCTGGCGTAGACCGCTTCGAGGTTTTCAACTGGCGTCTCTTTGGACAAGACGAGATAGTCCACGCCCCGCGTTCTCAAGTCGTCATACTGGATCGGCGGATGCCCCGGTGCCAGCAGCGCGTTCCAGCGCTCCCACCAACTGGCTGCGTATTGGGGGAAATAGTTCACTTGCCCGCCCTGCTTCCAGCAAACGTAGACGGCACGAGCGGCGCGGGCCCGGAAGATGCCGGGCTCGAGGCGTCGGCCAAGATCGCCGAAGAGGAACACGGAATCTACCGACGTCTTTTGGCGAGCCCAGGTGGCCAGCTCGCCCAGCGCCTTTGTCTCGATCGGCTTATAGCCGCGGGCCTGAAAGCCCTCGCCCATGAGTAGCGCCAGTGAGAAGCTGGCGGCCCAGGCCCACTCGCGGCGGGGCCATAGCATCGCGATGCTCAGCGCCGCGACCAAGATCGCCAGCAGCGCGAATTGCGGACCCCAAACGACCTGCAGCAAGTCGCCGCGCATCGCCAGGCTCAGCGGCACCGCGACCCACCCGAGCGCTCTTAGCCATCGGCCTTCCGCGATTTCGCGCCCGGCGGCGATCAAGCCCAGCCATTGGCAAAACAGGTGGCAATAGAGCAACGCCCGCATCGGCTGCACTTGCGGTAGCAAGGCCCAGCCGAGCTTCTCAAGCAGAACGTACGAGGCCGGAATCGTCGCGAGCGCAATCAGTGGAATGTAGAGAAAATACGGCCGCACGACGGCGGGCAAACTTGGGCCGAGGCGTCGAGCGGCGGCAAGCGTTAAGCCGCCGGTCAGCAAGAACTGCGCCCACCAGCGCCAAGGCCAAGTGCCGATCCAGTTGTAGGGCGCGCGCGTCTGCTGGATCTGTCGCTGCCAGTCGTCAAGCAGACTGAAGAACGGTTGCGCCGCGCCCGCCCCCCCCTGGAACTGCGACGCGATGGCGAGAACGATCGCAGCCACACCCACCGCCCCGGCCAAGCGCCATTGGCGGAACAGGAGAGCCACCACTAGCACCGGCCAGACGGCGGGGGCGTGGTAGAGAAAGGCCAACGCCAAAAAGACTCCGGCCCAGTTACGCCGTCCGCACGCCAAAGCCCCAAGACAGGCCACCACCAACGGCACGGCGAAGCCGCGCGGCACCGGTTCATACTCAGTTGTGATCACCGCTGGCCCGTATACGAAAGCCCCCAGCCAGACCACCGCGCTGGTCAAGACGCTCGCGCCCAAACTCAGGCCACAAGCGCGGGCCAGCCAGAAGGCACCCCAATATCCAATCCAGCGGAAGAAGAACTGCTGCCCGAGCAGCACAGTCTCAAAGTCGAGCCCGAATGCCGAGCTCAGGCCAAGCGTCACTTCGTCGTAAATTGTGTAACTCAGGTGCGCGCCGCTAAGGATCAACTCGCGGTTGAGCAGGCTGGAGTCTCGCAGGTGTTCAAAGAGCGGCAGATAGATCTGCGTGTCGCTCATCAGGAAGGTATGCCCTGGAAAAACCCAGAGGCCCAACGCCGCCAGCGCCGCGAACACCGCGCTCAGAGCGAGCGCCTCGCGCCACTTCATTTCTCGGGGGTCTTGTCCAACTGCGTCTTCGCCCATAGCCGCTTCGGATTCAATTCAAGAGCCTTGGACAAAGACTGCCGGGCCTCGACATTCTTACCGGACTTGCGCAGGGCCACACCACGCCAGAGATAGGCATCGGCTAGCTTCGGGTTCAACTGGATCGCCTTGCCGAAGTCCTCAATCGCCTTGTCGATACCGCCGCCGAAAGACGCTGGCAGGTAGTAGTTACCGACTCCCCGGGCTAGCCAGTTCTCGCCCGACTTGGGGTTCAGTTCGATCGCTTTGGCCACCTCGTCCATCGCGCAGCGCCCGTACTTGAGCCCAAGCATCACGTTGGCCGGAATCACCTGGCCGCACAGGGTGCCCAGGATTCGGTGGTATTCGGAGTTGCCCGCCTCGCCAGCAACGGCTTTTTTAGCCGCGTCGATCCCCGCCTCGGCGGCGGAGGCGCTAGCCTTCTTGTCGCCTTTTTCCATAGCGACTTCAGCTTCGTAGCTTTTCACGATCGCCAGTTCATAGTTGGCCTTGGCGCCGGGAGCGGCCTTGGCGACTAGTTTTTGCGCCTGCGCGGCAAGCGAGGCGGCGTCCTGGCGGTCGCGAGCGTCTTCAAGGACGCCAGCCCGGAGCGAGGCAAACAGCAAGATCCAGATCATGAGTACTATTCTAAGCCTTCCCTTTTTCTGCCATGATAGGTATGGATGTAACAGACTCTCCCCGCGTCTGTCTTACCCAGGAAATAATCAATGAATACGAAATTTTTTGTGCAAGCCCTCGCTCTGTGCGCGTTGCTGCAACCACTTTACGGGCAGCCCGAGAGCGTCAAGCTCAACCCGTCGTGGTCCCGCGTTTTGGGCCATCCCAAGAAAGAACTGATCACCGCCTCGCCCAATTGGGTGGAAGGCCGTGAACTCACCACGCCTCAGGGAGTCGCCCTGGACACCTCGTCTTCCCCTCCAATCCTCTATGTCGCCGATACCGGCAATAACCGGGTGCTTGCCTGGAAGAATGCCGCCAATGTAAACAGCGGAGCCCCGGCTGACCTAATCATCGGGCAGCGCGATCAGTTTAAAACGGACGCCAACGGTCCCGGCACTAGTTTCACTACCGGCTTGAACCAGCCCACTGGCTTGACAGTCGACCCACAGGGCAACTTATACGTCGTCGACGCAAACAACAACCGGATTTTGCGCTATGCGCGTCCCTTCGACCAGCCAAAGGACCAGTTACTTGAAATCGACGTGATTCTCGGTCAAGAGAGTTTCGGCAGCGCTGGCGGCGGTAATACCGGACGCCTGCCGAATCGCGGTCGAGCCACGCCAGCGGCGAACAGCGTGTATTTCAGCGACACTGGCAACAACATTTTCCGTATCCGCTTGGCGTTTGACGCTGGCGGCAATCTTTGGGTTGCAGACTCGGGCAATCATCGCGTACTTCGCTATCCGGCGCGCGTACTTCAACCGGGGAACTTTGGCCCGGACGCCGATGTAGCGCTCGGTCAATTGAGCCTTCAGGCTGCGATTCCCAACAGCGGCGACCCACGAGAAAAATCTAGTCTTTACATTCCGTCGGGCCTGGCAATTGCGGCGGATGGTCGCTTGTATGTGAGCGACGCTCGCGCCCGGGTTCTCGTGTATCGCAATCCCAGCGCTACCGGCCAATCGGCGGACCGCGTGCTCGGCGTCCTGGTTTTGGCGCAAGGCCAGGCTCAGCCCCCGGCCGTGAACGACACCTCGCTCGGTTCACCCGAGGGCGTCTTCGTTGTCAACAACCAGCCCTTTGTGATCGATGCACGGAACAACCGCATCGTGCGCTACGATCTGCCAGACGCTTGGCCGTCGGAGACCGCGTCGTTCTCGCCAAAGATGAAAGACGTCGCGGGCCAAGGCGATTTTAACAGCGGCGATGCAAATCGCGGACTGCGCGTGCCCGGCGCCACAGGCTTCAATCTACCGGTGGACGCCGTCGCTTCCGGGTCTAACCTATTTGTCGTAGACGCAAACAACCACCGCGTACTGATGATTTCGGGGGGGGCACCATTCACGGCGCCTGCAACTAAGGTGCTCGGCCAGACCGGGCTGGATCTGAATGCGCCGAACCTGGTAGAAGGCAAAGAGTTTTTCTTCTACGGTATCTTCCAGAGCAAGCTTTACAGGGGCGGCGGGATCGCGCTGGACGGAAATAGCCTCTACGTCGCAGACACGCTCAATCATCGTGTGCTCGGCTTCCGCGACGTGCGTAGCATTGCGCTGGGCAAGCCGGCGGACATCGTAATTGGACAGGTCTCGCTGGACCGCACCACGATCAACTCGCCGGACGGCAATCAGAACGTGCCCAATGCGACCGGGCTCTTTCTTCCGCACGCGGTGGCCGTCGATTCCAAGGGCGATCTCTACATCGCCGACACCGGCAATAGCCGTGTACTCCGCTACCCAAGGCCCTTCGACAACGCGAGCAACTTGCGACCGAATCTGGTCCTCGGGCAATCCAGCTTTACCGGCAGAATCTCCGATGCCAGCCCGCGTAACATGAGCGCTCCGATGGGGCTCGCTTTTGCTACGGGTGGCCATCTCGTCGTATCCGACAACGCTCACAATCGCGTTTTGTTTTTCTTCCGGCCAAACGGCGGAGATTTTACAAACGGACAGGCTGCGTTAAACGTCTTCGGGCAGCCGGACTTCATTTCGACGATCGCCAGCAACGACGGCAAGCGCATGAACGGTCCTCGTGGGGTAACGATTGACGTCGACGACCGCATGTATGTTATCGACGCAGGCAACTCGCGAATGATGATTTACAATCGCGTCCCGCAGGCCGGGACGGACGCAAGTCCAGCGTTGACGTTATCCGGCTTCAACGCACCGCTTGGAGTCCACTCCGACCCAAGAACAGCCGAATTGTGGGTCACGGATGGCAATAGCGCCCGCAACCTGAGATTCCCGTCCTTTGAATTGCTGTCGGTCACCTCCCAAGCGAACCTCGTAACGGGGTCGGGGATCTTCCCGCTTGATCTGAAGGTGGATCAAAACTCGAATTTGGTTGTCGCCGACGCCTCCAACCGGGTTGCTTTCTTTTACCAAGCGCAGGCCAGTATCAACGCGGCCAACCAGCAAAGCGTACGGCTGGCGCCTGGGATGATCGCGACCATGTATGCGCAGGGCGGTCGGTTCGCCGATTCGGAGGCGGTGGTGTCGACTTCGACTTGGCCGAAGGAGCTGGCCGATACTCAAGTGTTGTTCGATGAACAACCGGTCCCGCTCTATTACGTCGGACCGAAGCAGATCAACTATCAAGTACCGTGGAGCGCCAAGCCCGGCTTGGATACAGAAGTGACTGTGATCAAGAAGTCGACCGGCCAAGTGCTCGCCTCGAGCTTGGTGCGCGTGGATGTGGTGTCGCCTGGCTTCTTTACCTCGACGTCGACAGGAAAGGGCCAAGTATCGGCTCTGAATGAAGATAACACTGTGAATACCACTACAAACGCGATCTCGCGTGGCAAAGTGATCCAGCTCTACGGTACTGGCATTGGCCCGGTGACCAATACTCCTGCCGACGGTGCGCCGGCGGGAAGTTCTCCGTTGTCGGTCGGCATCGAGAAGCCGGACGTCTATTTCAACGGAATCATTGTGCCAGCAGCCAATGTGCTGTATTCCGGCTTAGCGCCGGGCTTTGTTGGGCTGTGGCAGTTGAACGTCAAGGTTCCCGACACGGTGGCGCCCGGCAACGCCGTATCCGTGCTGGTGCTCCTGCGTTCAGTCGGCAGCCAGCAGGGACTCGGTACGGTCATCGCCGTCAAGCAGTGACCCGCGGCGCTGGAACATTTGAAGGCCAGCATGCGTTATCTCCTTTAGAGGTGACGCATGTTGGCCTTTTTACTTTGGCTGCTGCTGTTTGTGATGTGCTGGCCGCTGGCTTTGTTGGCGCTGGTACTTTACCCGATCGTCTGGCTGTTGCTGTTGCCCTTCCGAATTGTAGGCGTCGCGGTCGGTGGCGTGTTGCATCTGGTTTGGGCCATCGTCACGCTGCCGCTTACGCTCCTCCAAGGGCGTAAAGCCCACGCCTAGCTCGCACAGGCGCGCGGGCGCTCCGCGCTACCTTATTAGACATGAGATTTTGCGCATGGATGCTGCTGGCGGGGACTTTGCCGCTAGGTGCGGGCGGCGAAGACCAATTGACGGTTTACGAGTTGCTTGCCCCGTCGACTCATAAGTTCGCGATCGTGTATGACGTTTCGCAGCCGCTGGAGGGAGCGAAGTACTTTTTCAATCCGATCCGCAAGGGCTCTGTTGTGTCCGAGGAAAAGGTGATGGATCTGGCGACAGGTAAGGAATTGAAGTGGGAGAATGTGGACGCGAAGGCGGCCTTGGCGGCGGGGATGCGGGCGCGGGTTCTCCCAGAAGGCCAAGAGTACTTGCAGGTGCAATTGGCGGTGCCGGTGCCCAAGGGCGGGATGGCGCGGATCCGGATTATCAAGACTTACGAGGACGCGGCGTCTTACAAGATGGATGGAGAGACGATGATTTGGGAGCGGGGCTTGGGGATCCGGCGCAATGTTGTGGTGCTGCCCAAGGGCTATGACTTGGCGGGTTGCAGCGTGCCGGCGATGGTGACGACGCAGGCCGATGGGCGGGTGCGATTGAGTATGATGAACGACCGCGACGATCCACTGCCGGTGCGAATCACGGCCCGGAAAGCGGGCGCATAATGAAGGGTCTATTTTTCGTATTCGTGGGGTTGCTCTACGCGCAGACCGAGCGCGCCATGCAAGACCGGATCATTCACTACTGGCTGCTGGAACCGGAGACGCATCAGTTCCGGATCTCACATGACTTCACCGTCGAAACGGTGGGGCAGAAGTCCGTGCATAGTTTTGTACGTAAGGGCAGCGTGGTGTCGACCGCGCAGATGATCGATCTGAATACGGGGATGGCGCTGCCGACCCGCAATGTGAGCGGCAAGGAAGTGAACGCACTGGGGTATTATCCGACGCCGACGGACCCGGAATCGGTTGTCGTGCAGGGCGATTTGGCGAAGGCCGTTGGCGTGGGTGAGACGGTGCGCGTGCGGGTGATCGAGACCTACACGGACCCGAAGGGTTATCGGATGGAAGGCGGCGAACTGGTGTGGGACCGGACGCTGGGGCGACCGTATAACGAGATCACGCTGCCGGCGGGGTGGAAGCTGACGGGGATGAGCGTGCCGGCGATCGTGTCGACG
>JANXUM010000517.1 GCA_025356215.1 Bryobacter sp.
TCATGCGAATTGGGGCAATCCCGACACGAACGTGATTAGCCAAAACTTTGGCAAGATCCGCGGCACGCGTGGCGACATGCGCAACCTGCAACTTGCGCTTCGTTACACGTTCTAACAAGCGCGGCTAACGCCGCACAACCGCAAAACGCCAGCCTCTCGGGGCTGGCGTTTTGCGTTTTATTCCGACCGTTGCTCGAGCGCGTCCAAGTGGTCGCGGGCAAAGCCAGTGAGCTTAGAGCGCGCCACGGCCCGCGCTCTTTTCCCGTCGCCGGAGGCCATGGCTTCCACCATTTCCAGATGGTCCTGCGCCGACGCTTTGAGGTCTAGCCTTGCGTAATGTCGCAGATTGCGAAGGAACAAAAAGGCGAGCAACGGCCCCATCAGTTGTCTTAAGATCCGCTCTAGAAAAGCGTTGCGGGTAGAGGCCCAAAGAGTCTCGTGCCACTCGCGATCTTTGGCGAAAAATTCCCTGACGTCCTTTGCCCTCGCCGCAGTCATCATACCCTTGGCCAGCGCCTTCAGTTTCTTGAATTCCGCGGGCAGACCGTTCTCTGCGGCCAATTCAACCGCCAGTTCCTCAAGCTCCTCGCGAATTCGTAGGGCCTGGGCAATTTCAGCGGAACTCAAGGAGATCACTTCGGCACCTTGATTGGCTCGCCGCGTAATCAATCCCTCGTGCTCCAGGGCCACCAGGGCCTCGCGCACGGTGGGTTGCCCAACGCCCAATTGTCTGGACCAACGCGACTCCACAATGCGCTGTCCGGGTTCCAACTCACCTTCGAGAATCATGCGCCGGATGACGTCGGCAATGCGAATTGCGATTGAATCCTGCTTGCGAATCTCAATCGAGAGTAACTCTAGTTTTTCGAACAAAATCACTCACTTTAGTCGGCAGAATCGGGGGGCGCGCGCGTTCCGCCTCCCAACCGTATAAGAATTCGAGAATCGGTCCGCAGATTCGCCCCTGGCATGCGCCCATGCCACATCGAGTTTGTAGCTTAGCATCGCGCCGGTCGTGGAAGCCAACGATCTTACAAAGCTTTACATCTTCGCAACGGCAGACGATGGTGTCGGGGGTGGCTAAGCCACGCAATCCGGTTCGCAATTCAAAGCTCTCGGCAAGCCGCGAGACAAAGCGGGCATGATCCCCTTGGATCTTCGTACCGCATCCCGCCGCCCAGCCCTCGGCTTCCGCCTTTTCGACCCCACCGATGCCAGTGATTTCGCCAACGGCGTAAACTCCATCGACGCTGGTTCGCTGCCACTCATCCACCTCGACGAACCCGTCGACGACCGCGCATCCGGCCAGTCGAGGCACCTCGAGATTGGGCACCAACCCAAAGCCGCAGGCGAGATAGTCACAATCCCAGCGCCGCCCGTCGGACATCGTAACTCCGCCCGCGTCGGCTCTCACAGGCCATAACCCGGCGCGATACCGAGGATTGCCCAACAAGATCCCCTGCGCCATCTTGGACGGCCATCTCCAGAGGCCCGCCGCAAATCGTGCCAGCTTGGTCCACGATGTTTGCTCAGCCACAAGCAAGACCTCCGCGCCAGCTTTGGTGAGGTTAGCGGCAACGGCCAGTAACAGTGGGCCGCTCCCGGCGATGACAATCCGTTTGCCGCGCACATCCAGGCCGTTTTTGACTAGCGCCTGTAGGCCGCCGGCTCCCACCACATGCGGCAGCGTCCAGCCAGGGAAGGGCAGAAACAACTCGCGCGCTCCGCAGGCCAGGATCAGCCGATCGTATTCAAGTCCGCGAAGATCCACCACTTGCCGTTCAAATTCAAAGGCCACGCCTACTACCAGGCGACCCTGCCCGCGCCAGATCTGGCCGCCACCGTTCCAGTTTTCATCGATCACCAGCGCCTTGCGGCCGACGCTGCGCGCGCCCCTCGCCGCCGCCAGACCCGCCGGCCCTGCGCCCACGATCAGCGTGTCAACCTTCATCGGAGCGCACCTCCATTCCTTCACGTGCGCGCACCATGCAGCCACGCTCGTGCGGTTGGCCGTCGATCGTCACCCGGCATTCAAAGCAGACTCCCATGCCGCACAGCGGCCCGCGCGCTTCGCCGCTCAGAGCGCGTCTGGGTATGATCTTAAGTTGCATAAGAGCGGCGGCCACACTGACGCCGTCGGCAACGTCAACCGAAACCCCGTTTACGATCATACGCGGCATTCGACAAACCTTTCGGCGGCGTAGTTTTGTTTCGTCAACACTCCGGCCCTGCCCATCACGGACTCCACCAAAATTTCAGCCGTACCCAATGACGTCGTGATCCCCAGCCCTTCGTGTCCGGTGGCCAGATAAGTCCTTCTCATACCGGGGCAAAGGCTCACGATCGGCAAGTGATCGGGTGTCGCGGCGCGAAACCCAGTCCATAACCGCAGCACCTTCATTCCAGCCAGTGACGGCAGATACTCAACCGCGCGATCCAGCATTCGTCGAATCATGTGTTCTTCCACGGCACCATCTTCGACACCAAACTGCCTCGAACTGCCGATCAACAACTGGCCCGTTGCGCGAGGCTGCACATTGAAGGCGACGCTCTCCGTGCCCGCGCTGTGTGCGCTCTTTAGGTAACCCAGTTCGATGAGTTGATGGCGAACCGCTCCCGGATAGCGCTCGGTGATGGCCAAGTGGCCCTTGCGCGGTTTTACAGGTAGGGCGGGGAAGAGATCGACGGCCCAAGCGCCCGTCGCGCAAATGACAACGCCCGCCTCCAAGCGCTCACCGTTACGCAAGCGCAGCGCGCCGTCCTCAATTTGCTCTACTGTGCCTCGCACGATGTTGGCTCCGCGGCTTAGCCATGCCGCCGCGCAGGGCGCGTATATGACGCTGTCGTCCGGCACGAGAAAGCCGCCCGCCATTCCCGGTCGCAAGCTCGGTTCTGCCGTCCGGAGGCTTAGCTCATCCAGAAGTTCGGCCCGGACGCCTCTTGCCTCGTAATGCGCCTTCTTTCCAGAAACCGCCTCCAACTCCTCACCATCGGCAGCAACCCATAGAGTTCCGCGACGCTCGAATTCAATTTCCGGTGGCAGTTCGGGCACCAGGCTGTCCCATAAATCGCGCGAGCGTTTGGTAAGAGCGAATTGCGCCTCGCTATCGTCCATCACGACGACATGGCCCATGCCCGCCGCGGTCGCACCGCCGCCAACCAGATCGCGTTCGACAATTGTTACCGAGAGGCCCTCACGCAAGAAGGCTCGCGCGCAGGCCGCGCCGACGATGCCAGCTCCGACTACGATTACATCCGCCGTGTTGGCCTTCACTCGATGAATTCTACAACGCGCGGCGTTAGTTGGCCACTCGCACGACGCTCTTCACTGATTTTGCTCGCTCCAGCGAGTCCGCTTGTAACTTGGACCATTGCGCCGCGCTGTTGGCGTAACGATCCACCAGGCTCCGCAGAGTCTCTGCGCGCGTCGGCCATTTGGGAAGGCCCGCAGGGATGGACGTACCGGCAATCCGGGCCAGCTCCCGTTCCGCGTCCGCCTTCAGTTTGTTGAAGCGATGCGCGTTCTCCGAACAACGTTCCGCCAATCGCTCGAAGTCCGATTCCGACTGTGCCTGCGATGCCAGTTGACGAAAGTCTCCATCGCCAAATCCGCCGCTTCGCCCCTCGGCCATCCACCCGATTGCAACTAGAATCCCTACCAAGAATAGTGTTTTCATAGAACTCCTAAAAACAGATATGCTCAGCAACTTGGCTACCGCCATAATCCCTAGGGATTCACGATAGCGCAAAGCGGATTCACGATTTTGCGGAAAAAGTGAGACTCATTCGAGACTTCGTACGCGGCATTAACTCCCAACCGGGGCTATGCCGATTCCCCAACAAAAAGGATCGCGCGGGTCCAGGACCAACCAGGATTCGGCGTTCACAAACGCGCGCCCAGTGATCGAAGGCAGGATGTGATCCCCGCTCCATCGGTAGGATGCCTGGAACTCGCTGCCCACGATGCTCTCCTGCCGCCAAACGGCACCGGGTGCCAACTTGCCGTCGGCCGCCAGGCAAGCCAATTTGGCGCTGGTGCCAGTGCCGCAGGGCGATCGGTCGTAGGCCATCCCTGGGCACAGCACGAAGCTCCGGCTGTCGCCTCCCGCCAGGCCCGGCCCGAATATCTCGATATGATCGATCTCAGCCCCACCGCTGCCCGTCACTTTTTCGCGCGCCAAGGCCTCGCGAATCCGCGTCGCGACACTAGTCCAATGAGCGGCTGCCTCGATGCGCAATTCCACCGAAATGCTCGTCACCAGAAAGAACCAGTTTCCGCCCCAAGCCACGTCGCCGCGCACAACCCCGAGGCCCTCCACCTCGATCGCCGCGCCGCTGAAGGAGCGATAGCTTGGTACGTTTTCAACGGTCACTTCTCCACTCGGCAAGAGCGTCGCCGTCACGGTTCCCACTGGCGTCTCGATGCGCTGCGGCCCCGGTTCTATAAGTCCCAGATAATCCAGTACGGCCACCACGCCGATCGTCCCGTGTCCGCACATTCCCAGATATCCGACGTTGTTGAAGAAGATAACGCCCGCAGCAGAGCCCTCGAGGGCGGGCGGCACCAGTAGAGCGCCCACCATAACATCGCTGCCTCGCGGCTCGTTCACAACCGCGCTGCGAAAGCGATCGTGCATGCTGCGGAGGCGCTCCAACCGTTCGGCGACGCTGCCGCCACCCAAGTCCGGTCCACCCTCCACCACCACTCGAGTCGGCTCGCCGCCAGTGTGCGAGTCGATCACCCGAAGTCGATTCATAGTGCCGGTCGGGTCCGTAATGCCTGTTCGATCACCGCCAGAATCGCCGTCCTCTCCGTCCCCTCAACCGCCAGACGCGGAGCGCGGGTCTTCTCGCTGCCCATGCCCACCGCCGCCATACACATCTTGATGTACTGCACCAATTTGATGTGAGTGTCGAGATGTAGTAGCGGCGTGTACCACCGGTAAAGTGCCAGGGCTTCGCTCCAACGTCCGGCCACGCAGTGCTCCCACAAGACGCGGTTTTCGTCAGGGAATGCGTTCACCAATCCAGAAACCCAGCCCTGTGCCCCGAGCATCGCGCTTTCGAGTACCAGGTCGTCAACGCCGCTGAAGAGTATGTAGCGGCCTTGGAGCGCATTGACAAGGTCTGTGATTCGACGTGGATCGCCACTGGATTCCTTGACGGCCACCAGCGTCGGTTCGTCGGCTAATTCAAGCAGACTCTGTGGACTAAGATCCACATAATAACTCGGAGGATTGTTGTAAATCATGATCGGCAGGCCGCTGGCACGCGCCACCGCGCGAAAATGCTCCTTGGCCTCGCGGCCGTCGGCCTTGTAGATCATCGCGGGCAATACCATCATGCCGTCAATGCCGATCTTTTCGCAGTCTTTCGCATAGGCGCACGCCATGCGCGTGGTGTTCTCAGCGACACCGCTCAATACAGGCACGCGCCCTTTGACAACGGGTAGTAACTCTCGCAGTACTGTCAGCTTTTCTTCATAGGTGAGAGCCGTGTTTTCTCCTACGCTACCCAACAGAATCACGCCATGAATGCCGCTGGCGATCATCTTCTCCAAGTGTGCGGCAGTCGCCGCCATGTCAATGCTCTCGTCGTCCCGGAATTGCGTCGTCAACGCCGGATATACCCCATGCCAATTTACAGTCATCTAGAATCTCCAATTCGCCGTAAAGTCTTTTTCCAACTTAGTACCCAACAAACTCGCAC
>JANXUM010000529.1 GCA_025356215.1 Bryobacter sp.
CGTCCTCCTCCATCCGCACCAAAAAGTGCCCGGGCGCGCCAATCCCGTCCACATTCACCCCCAGCCGCCGCCCCACCTCCATGTACACCACGCACAGCGTGATCGGAATCCCCTTGCGCGTCTCCAGCACCTGGTTCAAGCAGGAGTTCTGCGGGTTGTAGTAATCCTGATCATTCCCCGCCAGCCCCAACTCCCCGAACAAATACTCCCCCATCGCCACCCGGGCGCTGCGCCCCCGCCGCGCCTCAATCGCCCGCGCATGAAAATCCAACTCCGCAATCCAAGGCTCAATCGGCAAACCGGGATACTCGATGCGCGCCAAATGCAGCGCCGCCTCGTCCAGATCCATCCGATCGTCCTCCAGCCGCAGCACCCGGCGCAAAGCTTCCATAACCTACTCAGTAGAATACCGTCAGATGCGTTGTTTACTTCTTTGCCTCTTCATGGCTACCCGCGCCGCCGCCGCGCAGTGCCAAGTCGACACCGATGTCGGAGGCCACGCGGTCAAGATCGCCGTCGAAGGCAACACCCTCGAAGGCCCGCTGGTCGCAATCGATTCCCAGGGCCGCCGCTGGCAAATCGACCCCCACGTCGTCACCCGCGAGTGCTACGCTCTTACCCTCTTCGGCAGCCGCGGCATCGCCATTCTTCCCCACGGGATGGCGCTGCGTTTCTACACGCCCACCGGCCCCTGGGGCAGCCCGTGGACCTTCACAGACCTGTACTCCTTCTACACCGCCAGTTGGCAAGGCGGCCTCATCCAGGCGGACATCGACGGGGACGGCTTTCCCGATCTCTTCTGCGGCAACTACTGGCTACAAAGCCCCAAGAGCTTCGATCTCCCCTGGCGCCTCTACGCCATCAACGCCTTCCACGAAACCCCCGTCAGTGCCACGGCGCAGCTCCACTGGGACGGTCGCCGCCTGCTCTGGGTGGAAAGCCGTGTCCCCAACGGCCGCATTGTACGGTTCACCCCGCCCGCAGATATCAAACAACTCTGGATACCAAGGCTTCACCCCAAAAGCGGCAAGCTCAACTGCCCCCAACTCCGCCTGCGCAAAGGCAAGCCGACGCTGGCATCCGGCGTTTGTACATGATAAGATTCCCCGCTAAAGAGGCTCACTCATGACACCCTGCTCCAGACGCCGATTTCTCCAAGCCACTGTGGCGACAGCCGCCCTCCCCGCCTTTGCCGCCGGTGGCAAAGCAACAGACTGGGTCACCCTGGGCAAGTCGAACGTCAAGGTCACCCGCCTGGCCTTCGGCACTGGCACGATGAGTGGCCGCACCCAGCGCGAACTCGGTCAAGACCAATTCACCCGTCTGGTCCGCCACGCCTACGACAGTGGAATCCGCTTCTTTGAAACCGCCGAATCCTACGGCGACATGCACCGCATGTTGGGCATCGCGCTCAAGGGAATCCCCCGCGACAGCTATCGTTTAATGTCCAAGGTCACCACGCGAGAAGGAGTCGATCCCCAATCGAAGATCGACGAACTCCGCAAGCTCGCCCAAACCGACTATTTCGATGTGATGCTGCTCCACTACCAGCACGTCGCCACCTGGGTTACAGACACGGCAAGGTGGCAGGACGGCTTGCTGGAGGCCAAGTCGAAGCAGGCCCTTATCGGCCACGGCGCGTCGGTTCACGGTCTGCCCGCTTTGCGTCAATTCCCGGGCAATAAATGGCTGGAAATCGCGATGATCCGCGTCAACCACAACGGCACCAAGATGGACGCAGAAGACTACAACACCCGCGGTCTAGGCGACGTGTCAGAAGTTGTGACAACGGTCAAGCAAGTACGCAAAGAAGGCATGGGCGTTATCAGCATGAAGCTGTGCGGCGAAGGCGCCTTCACCAAGCGAGAAGACCGCCAGGCCGCCATGCGCCACGCCTTCCGCCAAGCGGGAGTCGATAGCGTCACCGTCGGCTACAAGAATACGGCCGAGGTAGATGAAGCGATTGAAAACCTCAATATGGCCCTGGCCTAAAGCCCACCGTAGCGGACGGCGCGCTTGGGCCAAAGGTCCCGGCTACACTCCGCCAATCGCCACCAGACCCGACCCCTCTGTCATGTGCTTCAACTGCCCACAAGCAGCATAAATATCTAACCCCCGCGGCTTCCGGATAAAGCACGGTACGCTCGCCCTCACAAGCGTCTGGAAGCTCAGCACCCGCTCCGGGTCCGGCGCCTCAAACGGCAGCCCCGGCCCGGGGTTAAACGCGATCAGATTTACCTTGCACTTGAGATTCGCGATCAGCTTCCGCACCCGCTTCGCGTCGGCGTCGCTGTCGTTTACCCCGCGCAGGAGCACATACTCAAAGGTCAGCATCTCCCACGGGCGCAACGGATACTTCGCGCAAACCTCCATCAGGTCCTTCAAGTGCCACTTCTTCGTGATCGGCATCAGCTCCACCCGCTGCTCCTCGGTCGAAGCATTCAAGCTGATCGCCAGCTTCGGCCGCATCGGTGCCTGCCCCAGCTCCCAAATCTTCTGCACCAGCCCCGACGTCGAGACTGTGATCCTTCTCTCGCTCATCCCCACGCCGTTCGGATCGCACAAAATCCTGGTCGCCTTCAGAACCGCGTCCAGGTTCATCAACGGCTCGCCCTGGCCCATCATTACGATATTCATTTGGCGATCGTGCGGGTCCAACTTGTGCTTGGCCGCAATGTGCAGCACCTGCCCCACGATCTCCCCGGCCGTCAAATTCCGGTCCAGCCCCATTAGCGCCGTCAGGCAGAACTTGCAGTCCACCGGGCAACCCACCTGCGACGATATGCACAGCGTATCGCGCCCGCGCTCCGGCATAAATACCGTCTCCACTGTCTTGCCGTCCTGCATCCCCAGCAAATACCGCACCGTCCCATCAGTGCTTTCATAGCGCGAGTCTTCCGTCAGCGCGCCGGTGGAAAACTCTTCCTTCAGCTTCGGCGACAGCGTTGTCGCCGCGTTCAAATCCAGCAACCGCTTGGCGTACACCGCCTCAAAAAGTTGTCTGGCCCGAAACCGCGGGTGCCGATCCCCCAGGGCAACCTCGATATCGTGCAGGTCCATTCCCAGCAAGCGTTGCTGGATCGGACCGTCTTGCGGCGTCTGTGGCTCTGTCACAATAAGATTATCCGTCTTCTGCCCGCTTTCCACCAATGAATTCCAACCCGCCCCGCGAAATCCAAAGCACCACCCTGCCCAATGGCCTCATCGTCGTCACCGAGCGCATGCCCCACGTTCGCAGCGTTTCCATCGGCACTTGGATCCCCTCCGGCTCGCGCCTGGAGCGCGGTGCCGAACGCGGCATCGCCCACTTCCTCGAGCACATGCTCTTCAAAGGCACCGCCTCGCGCTCGGCTGAAGACATCGCCCGCGCGGTCGATTCCATCGGCGGCCACCTTGACGCTTTCACGAGCAAAGAGCTTGTGTCCTACAACACCAAGGTGCTCGATGAGCATCTGCCCATCGCCTGGGATATCCTCAGCGACCTGATTCTCAACCCCACCTTCGATGCCGTCGAGCTCGAAAAAGAGAAGTCCGTTATCCTCGAAGAGCTCAAAATGGAGCTCGACAATCCCGAGTACCTCACCCACGAACTTTTCTGCAAACACCTTTGGAAAGGGCACGGCCTCGCCCAGCCCATCATCGGCACCAAACAGACCATCGCCGACTTCACTCGCGACAACCTTGTCGATTACCACCGTCGCGTCTACCACCCCGCCAACCTTGTTGTCACAGCCGCAGGCAACCTCCACCACGACGCGATCCTCAAGCTTGTCGACGATTCCTTCTCGGGACGTGCCGCCGGCGCAAAGCTGCCCAAGCTGGCCAAGCCCAAACAGCAGGCCCCTTTTATCCTCAAGCAGAAGCGCACACAGCAGGCCCACCTCTACATCGGCGCCCCCTCGCACCCGATCGATCACGAGTTCCGCTTCGGCTCTTACATCCTCAACACCATCCTCGGCGGAGGCATGTCCTCCCGCCTCTTCCAGAACATTCGCGAGCGCCAAGGCCTTGTCTACGCCGTCATGTCCGACCTGATGCTGTACCAGGACACCGGTGCCATCGCCATCTACGCCGGTGCCTCGGCTGAGGCGCTCCCCAAGGTCATTTCCTCAGTCATGGATGAATTCCGTGACCTCAAGGCCAACCTTGTCACCACCGAGGAACTCCGCCGCGCCAAAGAGCACCTCAAGGGCTCGCTCATGCTTTCGCTCGAATCCACCAACTCCCGCATGACCAACCTTGCGCGCCAGCAGATCTTCTTCGGCAGGTTCTTCTCGATGGACGAAATGCTCGCCAACATCGAGGCCGTTGACGCCCCACTCGTCCAGCGCCTTGCCAACCAGGCCTTCGACGCCGACAAGCTCGCGCTTACCGTCCTGGGCAAGGTCGATGGCCTGGCCCTCGATCGTTCCCTCTTCAATTGCTAACTTAGGTCCAGGCCCTGTGCGCTCGATTCTCCTCAGCCTCGTGCTCGCCGCCTCCAGCTTCGCGCTGGACTTGAGCAAGCTCAAGCCTGAGGGTTACGTTTCGGACTTTGCCAACGTCGTCGACCCCGAATCCAAGGCCACCCTCAACGCATATCTGGCCGCTCTCGAGAAAGCCTCGGGTGCCCAAATCGCGCTCGTCACCATCGACACGCTCGATGGTGAAATCGTCGGCGATGTCGCCAACAAGCTTTATATCCAGTGGGGCGTCGGCAAGAAGTCCACCAACGAGGGTGCCCTCTTTCTCCTCGTCATTCGCGACCGCAAGAGCCGCCTTGAAGTTGGCTATGGCTTGGAGCCCATCGTTCCCGACGGCTCCGCTGGCGACATCCTCCGCGCCATGCGCCCCGCGCTGCGCGCCGGTGGCTACGGCTCAGCGCTGATTGAAGCCGCTCGCACCCTCGGCGTCAAAATCGCCACGGCCAAAAACATCCAAATCGGCGAAACCCTGCCCGCGCCGCTGTTCAACGACGACGAATCCAGTGGCGATCTCAAATCGCAACTCAGCCCCAAAGAAATCATGATTATGGTGGGTATCGCCATCTTCATTCTTATCCTCCTCATAAATAGTGGAGGAGGAAGAGGCGGCATGGGCGGACTGGTCTGGATGCTGCTCAATGCCGGGGGCGGCGGGGGCTACTCCAGCCGTGGGGGCTTCGGTGGCTCCAGTTCGGGCGGCTCCAGTTGGGGCGGCTTTGGCGGCGGCAGCTCGGGCGGCGGCGGAGCCTCCAGCGATTGGTAGGAGCAATTATGAAAATCGAGAAGCAACTTGAAGAACTCGTGGCCCGCGCCACTTCGGCCCTCGGCGGTGAGCTCGAATCCCTCATCCTCTACGGCTCTGCCGCCCGCAATGAGTTCGACAGCGGCCACTCCGACCTGAACATCCTCCTGCTGGCCAAGAAGCTCGATTTCGACGTCCTCAGCCGCGTGGCCGCCCTACTGGATTGGTGGCGCCGCCAAGGCCATCCACAGCCGCTGCTCTTCACCCTCGACGAGTTCCGCCGCTCCACCGACGCTTTCCCCATCGAGATCTACGACATCCGCGACCGCCACCGCATCCTCCACGGCTCTAACCCCCTGCCCGATCTGGTGATCGACAACCACTACCACCGCGCCCAACTCGAACACGAACTTCGCGCCAAGCTCCTGCGCCTCCGCCAGAAGGCCGTACCGGTACTCAAGAGTCCCAAAGAGCTGCTGCGGCTCATGGAAGATTCCGTCAGTACCTTTCTGGTGCTGTTGCGCCATGCCATGCTATTAAAAGGTCTGCCGCCACCAGCGGCCAGGCGTGAACTTCTGGCGGCGGCCCACATGGCCGACGTCATCAACCCAGTCAGCTTCGCGCAATTGATCGATCTGCGCGAAGGCAAACTCAGCCCGAAGTCAGTGGACTCAGTACAATTGTTCGAAGACTACTTGAAACAGATCCAAACCCTGGTCGCGTCGGTTGACGCCCTGTAGAGGAAACCCATATGCGCATAGCTCTAGTTGTGATTGGTGTGTTGTTGCTCGGCGGCCTGTTGCTTGGACTCAAGCTTCTCGGCAGCCGTAACGATTTGGTCGTCAAGCGGGAAGCCATCGAAGGCTCCTGGGCACAGGTGGACGTAGCCCTCCAGCGCCGTGCAGACCTCATCCCCAACCTCGTCTCGACGGTGAAGGGCTACGCCAAGCAGGAGAACGAAATCTTCACCAACATCGCCAACGCCCGCGCCGCGATGGGTGGAGCCCGCACCCCCGCCGACAAGATCGCCGCCAACGGCCAGTTGGATTCGGCGCTCTCCCGCCTCTTGGTGGTCGTCGAAAACTACCCCAACCTCAAGTCCAACGAAAACTTCATGCGCCTACAGGACGAACTCGCCGGCACCGAGAACCGCATCGCCATCGAGCGCCGCAAGTACAACGACATCGTAAAAGACTACAACACCACGCGCGACCTCTTCCCCACCAACATCGCCGCGTCCATTTTTAACTTCGCGCGCAACGACGCATACTTTAAGACCGACCCCGGCGCGCGCACCGCCCCGAAAGTCGACTTCAATAAATAATCTCTGAAGGATCCAACACCCATGCAAACATTCGGCAATTACATCAACGGCGAGTGGATCACCACCGGCGACACTTTTGAAGACCGCAACCCCGCAAACACCGATGAAGTCGTAGGCCTCTTCGTCAAGGGCTCGGTCGCGGACATGGACCGCGCCGCTGAAGCCGCGGCGGAAGCCTTCCCAAAGTGGGCCGCGATGGCTGCCCCCAACCGTGGCGCAATCCTGTTTAAGGCCGCCGAGATCCTCGACAGCCGCTTTGAGGCCATCGCCGCCGAGATGACGCGCGAAGAGGGCAAGACCCTCCCCGAGGCCAAGGGCGAAACCCGCCGGGCCATCAACATCCTTAAGTATTTTGCCGGCGAAGGTTCGCGCATGGGTGGCCACCTTGTTCCCAGCGAGCGCGACCGGGTACACATGTTCGCCATCCGCAAGCCCATCGGCGTCGTTGGTCTCATCACTCCCTGGAACTTTCCCATCGCCATCCCCTGTTGGAAGCTGGCGCCAGCCTTGATCTGCGGGAACACGGTTGTCATCAAGCCGGCCAGCGCTTCGCCCCTGTCCGCCTGGCGCTTGGTGGAAGCCCTGCACGACGCGGGCATCCCGAAGGGGGTCATCAATTTCGTCGCCGGTTCTGGCGCCACGCTCGGTGCCGCGATGATCAACGCCAAACCCGTCAAGGCAGTCTCCTTCACCGGCTCCGACAAGACCGGCAAGTGGATCCACACCGAGGCCTCCAAGCGCATGCTCCGCATCCAGCTTGAGATGGGCGGTAAGAACCCCACGATCGTCCTCAACGATTGCGATTTCAACGCCTCGGTCGAGAACGTCGTCAACGCCGCCTTCTTCTCCACCGGCCAGAAGTGCACCGCCACCTCGCGCGCCATCGTCGAGGACGGCATCTACGATCAGTTTGTCGCCGCTCTCGTTGAGCGCACCAAGAAGCTCAAGACCGGCAACGGCATGGAAGCCGGCATCGACATCGGCCCAGCCGTTGACGAAGCCGCCCTCAAAACCATCCTCGACTACATCGAGATCGGCAAGAAAGAAGCGGGCGCGCCCCTGTGCGGCGGCAACCGGCTCACCGGTGGCGCTTATGACAAGGGCTACTTTGTCGAACCGACGATCTTCGCCGATGTCACCGAAGACATGCGCATTGCCAAGGAAGAGATCTTCGGACCCGTCCTGGCCGTCATGCGCGCTAAGGATTTCGCCGACGCCATGCGCATTGCCAACGGCAGCGAATACGGCCTGTCGGCCAGCGTCCAAAGCTCCAACGTCTCTCGCGTCTTTGATTTCGTTTACGGCATGGAAGCCGGCCTGCTGACGGTCAACTTACCGTCGGCCGGAGTCGAGTATCAGCTCCCCTTCGGTGGCACCAAAGACTCTTCCTTCGGCCCCAAGGAGCAAGGCCCTGCGGCCTTTGACTTCTACAGCGACTACAAAACCGTCTACCTCAAATACTAGAAAGCCAGCCCGAAAGCACCCGATGAAACTAGGACAGATCAAAAGCAACGGCTCCGTTGTCGCTGCGATTTTTGAAGATACGACCCACGCCCGGCCGATCCCTGATTACTCGATGTATGACCTGGTGATCCGGGCCGACAAAGAAGGTACCGACCTCAAAACGCTCGCTGGCCGTCTAGCCAGCGCGCACATTGAAGTCGTCACGCCGCTGATTCCGATCGCCCCGCGCGAAGTCTGGGGCGCGGGTTGTACTTACGAGATCAGCTCCAGCTTTCGTGACGCGGAGCACGGCACGCGGGAGGGTTTCTACCGCGCCGTGTTTGAAGGCGGCCGCCCGGAGCTTTTCTTCAAGGGCACGGCACGCATCGCCGTGGGTCCGGGCCAGCCCATCGGTATCCGTGAGGATTCCAAATTCACCGCCCCCGAGCCCGAGCTTGCCGTGCTGATCGGCTCCAAGGGCCAGATCTTTGGCTACACGGTTTCCAACGACGTCTCGGCCTGGGACATCGAAAAAGAGAACCCTCTTTATCTGCCGCAGTCGAAAACCTTCACCGGCTGCGCCGCCCTCGGGCCTGTCTTTGTGACGCCCGACGAGATCGGCGACGTCTACAAGCTTGAGATGACCTGCAAGATTACCCGCGGGGACAAGACCACTTTCGAGGGCTCCACCAGCACGGCCAAGCTGGGCCGCAAGATCGAAGACATCATCGGCTATCTGCTGCGTTCCAACCAGGTCCCCTGCGGCACCGTGCTGCAAACCGGCACGGGCATCATCGTAACGCAGGAGAGCGCGCTCGCTCCGGGCGACATCGTTACCATCACGATCCCTCAGATCGGCACGCTCTCCAACCCCGCAGCAATGGTCTAGTAGTTGATGCGAAGCATCAATTGAACCTGACGGGGCCCTCCGGCTCCCGTCGGATTTGTGTTGACGACGCTTGTGATCGTTCCAAACTGCGCCGGGTTACTGATGTTTGCGTTCGGGTTCGCGTACTGTGCCCGATTGAACAGGTTGAACATCTCCGCGCGGAACTCGACATTAAAGCGCTCGTTCACTCGGGTCCGCTTGGCCAAGGCCAGGTCGGCCTGCCATAGGCCTGGCCCGCGCAGAGCGTTGCGCGGCAGATTGCCCCACGCCCCTCGGGCGGGGGCCCGGAATGCCGCCAGGTTGAGCCACTGCGAAGGCGTCGAGGTGGCAGGGTAGAGCGGCTGTCCGGCCACAAAGTCGGGCCGCTGCGCTGGCGCGGCTCGCCCGGGTGTGGTGACCACGCCGTCGGGTAGATCCACGGCGCTGCGATTCACAGTCACGTTGAAAGGCAGCCCGGTGCGCGTCGTAAACAGCCCGCTCAGATCCCACCCGCCAACAACCGCGCCGGCCAGACCCTGCTTTGGTCCAAACTTGCGACCAGGGCCGAAGGGCAACTGGTAGATGCTGTTCATGGTCGCCGTATGGCGAATATCCCAATCGGCGTTAGCGCGGTCGCACTGGCGGCAGTTGGAGATCATGATGTTCGATCCGTCGCCCGCCCCCGCGTTGTCGCTGATGTTGTGCGACCACATGTACTGCGTCTGCCACAAGAAGCCGTTTTTCATCGGTCGCGTGAGAGACAACTGCAGGGCGCTCATGCTCGAATTGCCGAAGTTCTGCTTGATGTCG
>JANXUM010000571.1 GCA_025356215.1 Bryobacter sp.
TCCTCAACGGCTGCGGGGGCCACCGCGGCGGCGGCCTGCCGGTACTCGACATTCACCACCACCAATCCCTTCTCCAAATAGGGAAGGCAAAGAATCTCAAAGATCGATTCCTTGGTCCCATCCACCCAGCCGCCGCCGTGAATCACCAGCACCCCGGCACGCTTGGTCCCGCCGGCCGCTCTCTTGCTCTGATACACATCCAAAACGGTGTCTTTATGGGGTGCATAGGAGATGTTCGACTCCACACTCACCCAATCGGGAATCTTCGGTTGCGCAAGAAGCAGAGTGGGCAGAAATAGAAGAATCAGGCGTTGGACCATAGCCTTCAATTATATTGAGAGTTCATGCGCATACTTCCGCTGCTTGTTTTACTCGCCGCCCCCGCGGCTGCCGAAGACCTTCTCCAGGTGAAGTTCGCCAAGTCCGACCCCGCTCTCAGCGCCGACCCCGCCAATTCCTTCTGGCGCGGCGTCACCCCGATCCTGGCCACCAGGAACAACCTCGGCGTGGAGACCCCCAACCACCGCACCGAGATTCGCGCGCGCTGGACAAAGTCAAATCTCTACGTCCTCTTCACCTGTCCCTACGAAGAACTCTACCTCCTCCCCAACCCCTCCACCACTACCGAAACCAATAAACTCTGGGAGCACGACGTCGCCGAAATCTTCATCGGCGCCGACTTCGATCACATCAACCGCTACCGCGAAGTCCAGGTCAGCCCGCAAGGCGAATGGGTCGACCTCGACATCGATTCCAACAACATGGGAAACACGGGCGCCTTGAAATGGAGCAGCAACATGAAGACCAAGGCCCGCATCGACGAAAAGGCTAAGGTCTGGTACGGCGAATTCCAAATCCCCCTCACCAGCATCACCGATAAGGCCGTCAAGCCCGGCACCAAGATGCGCGGCAATTTCTATCGCTTCCAGGGCCCTCCGCCCAACCGCAAATCCGTCGCCTGGGTCCAGACCGGCCGCGCCAACAACCACACCCCTGAAAAGTTCGCCCCGATCCAGTTCGTAAAATAGGCTTAGATGGCCAACTCACTGCGCATCAGCACCGCCGGCGTTCGCGGCATCGTCGGCCCCGGCCTCAAGGCCCGCCACGCGCTTGAGTTCGCCGCGGCCTTCGCCGTGTTTCTCGATCGCCCCGGCCCCGTCATCCTCGGGCGAGACCCCCGTGCCTCCGGCCTCATGCTGCGCGAAGGCCTCCTCGCGTCGCTTCTGGCCAGCGGTCGTGACGTAGTCGACCTCGGCCTCGCCTCCACGCCCGTCGTCCAACACGCCATCCAGCGCAACAACGCCGCTGGTGGCATCTCCATCGGTGCCTCCCACAACAACGCCGATTGGAACGCGCTCAAGTTCCTCGGTCCCAACGGTACCTACCTCTCCAGCGGCGAGGCGTCCGAACTGCTCGACATCTACCACCTGCGCAAGTTTGAGTTCAAAGACTGGACCGCCGTCGGCCACCTCAACTACAGCCACGATGCCCTCGATCGCTACATCGAGGATCTCGAGCGAGTCTTCGACATCAGCGCTCTCAGCGGCCTCCGCATCGTCGCCGATTGTTCCTCCGGCCTCTCCAGCCTCATCCTCGCCCAGCTCAAACAGCGCCACGCCCTGGACCTCGTGCTGATCAACGCGGCGCTTGAGCCCAAGGCATTCGCCCACACGCCCAACACCAACGCCCGCACCGCCGGCCTCCAACTCGCCCCTGTCGTCAAAGCGATCGGTGCCGATCTCGGCGTCCTCTTCGACATGGATAGCGACCGCATCGCCGTCTGCTGTGGCGACGGAGAAGTCGTCAGCGAAGAGATAATCCTGCCCTTGCTTGCAGAGCACCAATTTCAGCGCCAGCCAGGGCGTCTGGCCATCACGAATCTCTCCACAACTTCGCTGCTCGAAGACATCGCCGCCAAATACGATTCCACCGTCATCCGCGTGCCGGTCGGACGCCAGTACGCCATGGACGCCCTCGCCATGTATCCTCCCGAACGCATCGCCATCGCCGGCGAAGGTACCGGCGCGGTCATGCTCCCCGAGTTCCGCTTTGTCTACGACGGCATCGCCAGCCTGCTTGCCCTTGCCAGCCGCATCGTCAAAGAAGGCCGCACTCTCAAGCAAATGCTCGCCGCCATGCCCGCGTACGATATGTGCAAGTCAGAAGTCGAACTCGACGCCAAGCGCATCCCAGAACTCATGGCCCACCTTGAAGACGTCTGGGCCGACCACCCGCGCGACACCCGTGACGGGTTGCGAGTCGATCTCCCCAATGGCTGGTTCCACGTCCGCGTCTCCAACACAGAGCCCATCGTCCGCGTCATCGCCGAAAGCCGCGACGGCTCCGTAGACCCTCTCATGTCCAAACTCCTCGATACGGTGCGCAACTATGCGTGAGCACAAACTCAAAGTCGGCGTCTCCGGCGTTCGCGGCGTCGTCGGCGAATTCCTTACCCCGCTGCTGGCCGCGGACTTCGCCCAGGCCTTCGGCACCTACGTCGGCCGTGGCCGCGTCGTCATCGGCCGCGACACTCGCTTCACCGGTCCGATGATCGAACACGCCGTTGTCTGTGGCCTCCTCGCCGCCGGCTGCGAGGTGGTCCGCGTCGGCGTTCAAACCACGCCCACCATCCAGATCTACATCGCCGAAACCGGTGCCGTCGGCGGCATCGGCATCACCGCCTCCCACAACCCAGCCGAATGGAACGCCCTCAAACTCTTCAATGGCGAAGGCCTCTTCTTCAATCAGTATGAGCGCACAGAACTGCTCGACCTCTTCCACCAAAGTGAGTTTGCCGAGGCCGGCAACGAGAACATCCTCGGCCTCAGCGTCGACGAGGACACGCCCTGGCGCCGCCACATCGACCGCGTCGTCAAGCACGTCGATGTCGATCGCATCCGCGCCCGCCGCTTCCGCATCGCGCTCGACGGCGTCAACGGTGCCGGCTCCCGCATGAGCGTCTGGTTCTTGACAGAGGTCCTCGGCTGCGATCTAAAAGCCATCCACGTTGACCCCACCAAGGCCTTCCCGCGCGAGGCCGAGCCCAAGCCCGAAACTCTCGGTGAATTGCGCGAGCTCGTTAAAACTCACTCCTGCGACGCCGGCTTCGGCCAAGACCCCGATGGCGACCGCCTCGCCGCTTGCGACGGCACCGGCGAAATGCTCGACAACGACGACATGCTCGCACTCGCTGTCGAAGCCGCCCTCACTCGCAAGCCCGGCGACGTTGTCGTCAACCTCACTACCTCCAGCGTTATCGACGAAGTCACCGCCCGCTTCGGCGGCCGCGTCCACCGCACCGCTGTCGGTGAAGCGAACGTTGTGGAGCGCATGCGCGCCGTCCGCGCCGTCATCGGCGGAGAAGGCTCCAGCGGCGGCGTCATCTTCGCCGGTACCCACCTCTGCCGCGATAGTTACACCGCCATGGCTCTGCTGCTCGATCGAATGGCAGCCACTGGCCTTACTCTTGCCGAGTTGTCGCACGCCCTCCCCCGCTTCCATCGCCGCGGCGGCAAAGTCCAATTCGCTCACGGCAAGCTCGGCGGCCTCATGTTGGCCATGGAGCAAGCCCACCCCGGTGCGCAACTCGAGCGTACGGACGGTCTCAAGCTCAGTTTCCCCGACGGCTGGATCCACCTGCGCGCCTCCAACACAGAGCCACTGCTCCGCGTCGCCGTCGAGAGCAAGAACGAAGCCACCGCCGACCGTCTCTTCTCCGAATCGATGGCCCTGCTTCGCAGCTAACAAATCTTTCGGGAACTAAATGACCCCCGCGCGTCCATTACAGACAGTGGTCGCCGCCGAAACAATTCCGCTTCAATCGACGCTCGATCTGCGCGGCCTCTACGCGGATCTCCACCCGCGCCTCTTCCGCTTCGCACTCGCCTTCTCCGGCTCCGAGGCCCGCGCCGCCGAAGCCGTTCAAGAAGCCTTCCTCGATCTCCTTCGCAACCCCGCCCAGGTCGACCCCGCCCGCGGTACCGCCGCCGCCCTGCTCTACGGCATGGTCCGCAATCGTCTCCGCTCCTCGCGCCGTGCCGAGCGCGAAGAGCCCATCGAAGAAGACAATGCCGTTGACGAAGAGCTGTTGTTGCACCTCGAGCGCGCTCAGCGCATCGCCGCCGTCCGCGACGCCATCCTCACCCTTCCGGAGCATTACCGCGAAGTCATTTTGCTCTGCGAAATCGAGGAGTGCAGCTACGACGATGCCGCCGCCGCGCTCGCCGTCCCCATCGGTACCGTCCGCTCGCGCCTGAACCGCGCCAAACGCCAACTGAAGCTGCGTCTCAAGCAATTTGAAGGAGACCGTCTATGAAACTCGATGACCTCATGGCTGAGTATCGCGATGCCCTTGCGCCCGCTCCCCCTGCAGATTTCGAAGCACTCATCGCTGCCGCCGCTCACCGCCGCCGCGGTCGCATGACCGTCTGGGCCGCCATGGCCGCCGCTGCTTGCCTCGCGCTCTGGGCCGTATTTCCGAAACCCGAATCCCGCCCCGTGACGCAGCCCGCTGCAATCTCGGTCCGCGTAGAATTGCCGACCGCCCATGCCGACGCCAAGCCTGCGGCCCAGCGGCGCAGGACGCCTCGTCCACCCGCGCCCCCACTCGATCCTCCACCCGCGCCCCCCTCCTGGGGCAACTTCGTCGCGCTCGCCGAAACGTCCATGCTCCCCGACCCCGGCGTCATTCAACTGCTTCGCGTCCGCGTCAGTCGCGACCGCCTCAGCTCCCTTGGCGTCATCCCCCCCGGCACTGGCGACGATTTCGAAATTCCCGCTCAAGTCTTACTCGGCGACGACGGCATGGCCCGCGCCATCCGCGTCGCTTACACCCAATAACAGGAGAACCTCATGCAACTCATCCCTTCCCTTACCCTTACCGCCGCCCTGGCTCTCGCCCAGGACGATGTGGTCATCTTCAATCGCACTGCCCCCATGCCCGCCCAGTTCCGAAGCTCAACCTTCACCTTAATTTCCGACCGCGTGGAAAACGCCGTTAAGGGCGCGCCGTACTCGGCCGACTCGGTCACTGAAACCGTGCAGGCCCTCGCCGACGGCAACCGCATCACTCGCGTCAATAAGAGTAGCTTCGCTCGTGATTCCGAGGGCCGCACCCGCCGTGAGTCCTCCATTGAAGGCCTCGGCCCACTCGGCAAGACCGCTTCGCCCGTTCTCAGCATCTTCATTGACGACCCCGTCACCAAGACCAGCTACACGCTGGATCCAAGATCGAAGACCGCCTTCAAATCCAATTCCGAGGCTGGAATGGTCGCCCTCAAAGAGACGATGGCTAAAGAAACAGCCTCGGTGCAGGCCCGTCGCGTCTCCCCGCCCGCGAACTTCACCGTCGCCAGCGACGGCATGCAAATGAAACGCGCCGCCGAACTCGCACACATGGCCGCCACCCGCGCCACCGCCGCCAAACAAACTCCCAACCAGGAAGACCTCGGCACCCGCAACATCGAAGGCGTCACCGCCAAGGGTACCCGTCTCACCATGACCATCCCCGCCGGTGAAGTCGGCAATGAGCGCGCCATCGAGGTGGTTACCGAATCCTGGTACAGCGACGAAATCAAGGCCACCGTCCTGGTTAAGCACAGCGACCCCCGGGTCGGCGAAACCACCACCCGCCTCAGCAATCTCCATCTCGGCGAGCCCTCCAAGACCCTCTTTGAGCCGCCCACCGATTACAAGATCGAAGAGAACGCAAAGATGCGCATGCCCATGCCCGCCATGGAGATCCGCATCCGCGAAGAACGCTAAGGCTGCGGCTGCGCCGCCGGCTTCTTCTTGAACATGTCCAGCAGCGAGTTCACGCTGTCCATCATCTGCTTCGGATCTTTGGGATTGAACGATTGCAACCTCATCTTTGCGATCGCCCCGGGGTCCGGAGCTAGGATCGGCCTCGCAAAGGTACCCTTAATGCTCGCCGGAATCATCAGGTTGCCCGCCCCGTTCGCCATCGCGGCCGTCATAAACGCCCCCACCTTCGTTCCCCCCACCTGCTCGCTAAACTTCTTGTCCAGGATGCTCATCAGTTTCATGTCCAAGGTCTGGTCCGCCAAGTTCATCGACCCCGTCAACCCCGCCGTCAGGTTCGCCAAATCCAGCTTCAGATTCTGAGTCGACGCCGCGCCGTTCACGATCGTCAAATCGCCGCTCAGCCCCAGAAACTGCGTAAACTTCTCTCCCGGCCGGTTAAAGCCCAGGAACTGCGCCACCACCGCCAATTCGTTCAATAGATTGAAGCTCGCAATCTTCCCTTGATCAAATTTCAGCGATACCGTGCCGTTCAAGCTCCTCGCCAACTGCGGCCCATCGGCGGGCGAAAATTTCAGCTTCAACACCCCCGACATCGGCCCACTCACAATCCCTTTCAGTGCCGTCGTCGCTCCCATTAGCTGCCCCGATTCGATCTTTTCAACCTTCGTATTCAGCGTGCACAGCGGCGGGTTGGGCCGCAGGTCGATCTCCATCGATCCGCTGCTCTGCCCGCCATACACGGCCGCCGTCAGCGGGTCCAGCCGCGCCTGGCCTTCACGGTAATCCACCTGTGTCGACACCTTGGTCAAACTCAGATCCACCAACTCAAGCGTTCCGATTTTCAATGACCCCTGCGCCGTCAGCTTGGCTGGCTGGCTATCTCCTTTGGCGCCCGTGTCCTTGAACAGGTCCCGCAACTCACTCAGCAGTACCTTGTCGGCTTCAAGGGTAAAGCTGATCGCCGGCCGCGTGAAATTCGCCACCCGCAAATCCCCCCGCGCGTTCGTCGAGCCAATCGTTGCCTCCACGCCCGTCAACGCCGCCGCGTTCGATTCAAACCGGAAATCCGCCGCCCGCACCGCCACCGGCCTCGTCAACGCCTTCAACTCCAGATTCGCGTCTCGCATCGACCCACTCCCGGCAAACTCCAACACCCCCTTCGCCCCCAGCCCGCCATGCGCCCGCACCTGTAACTTCGCCGTGCCCGTCGCACTTACTCCATCCACCGCCGATATCCCATAGGCCCGCGCGATCGCCAGTAACTCGGCAAGCTGCGCCGCCGGGGCAATCATTGTCGCCTCCAACTGCGGATCGCTCGCATACTTACTCACTACCCCAAACGCCTGTAACTGCGTCGATCCGCTACTTACATTCGCCGGCTCCAGCGTAATCCGCTCGGGTGTTAGTTCGATCCCCAGCTTCTCCGTCTTCACCGGCTGCTTGATGGCCCCACCGCTCACCTCAAATCCGCTCACGTCCACGCGTCCCCGTAGCACGGGAGCCGCTGTCGTCCCCGTCGCCGTAACCTTTGCCGACAGTTCCCCCTTGACGCTCACCCCTTTGGGCAAAAACAGCGGTGCCATATCCGCCACCGGTGATTTTGGAATCTCAACCCGCAGATTCAAAGCCCCCGCGTTCACCTCCCCGGTGATCGTCCCTTTCACTCCGCCCAGCGCAAAACCCGTATCGGCAAACGACGTCTTCCCACCCACCGAACTGATCTTCCCCTCCGCCGATACCGGCTCGCCACTCGGCAGCAACGCCGCCAACTTCAAATGGAAGGGCCGCCCCTCCGCGTAATCGCGAAGCTCCGCCGACAGCCGCGAATACTCCTCTCGCGCACTCTCCCCCCGCTTTACCCCCACCCGCGCCATGTCGAGATTCAGTTGCCCCAAACTCAACCCCGTCGACGCCCCGTCATTCTTCTTCGCCCCGATCGTCGCGTAGTTCCATTGCCCCGCGCCCTTCTCAATCAACTCGAAGCGCGGCTCACTCAGCCGCATGCTGTCAATCTCCACAGCCCCCGTCAACAGCGACAATAGCCGCGGCCGGATCTCCACCGCGCTCGCCGTCAAAAAAGGCCCACTCGAATACGCCGCGTCGTCGGCAACCGTCAATTCCGTCGCTCGAAAGCTTGGCGGCATCAGGGTAAAGCTCAAGCCCCCCAAGCTCGTTTTCCGCGCCAACGCCTCGCTCAGCTTCCCCTCCACAACCGGCTTCAGCTTTTGCGCGTCCACCAGCAGATACAGCGCGCCCGCCGCTAATAGCGGCAGCCCAAACAGAGCCAGCCCGATTCCAACGATTCGTTTTTTGGCCATACTCCCTGAGTTTACTGGCCCAAATGTGTCAATGTTGGGAATATATGCGCAGCAACGATGTCATCGATCTGGATCCCCCGTTCCGCCCCTCCCGGCGTAGCATCGGCCTCGGCGGATGGGTCATCTTTGCACTGGTTCTTTTCGCCAGCGCCCGAACCATCGCCACTGCCTGGATCGATTTCGCCTGGTGGCGCGAAGTCGGCCAGCTCGAAACCTGGGGCCAAACCATCCTCTACGGCTGGCTGCCCAGTTTGGGCGCAGGCCTGCTCTGTTTCCCCATCCTCTGGCTCCTCTACGCGCGCTCCATGCACCGCTTCCGCTTCCGCTGGTGGCAGTTGGCGATCGCTCTCGTGCTCTCGTTAATTCTCGGCTCGGCCTTCATCGACAATTGGACCGTCGCCCGCTTCTACGGTGCCACCGCCTCCGCCCCCAATGCCCTGCGCGACCCAGTCTTCTCCCAGCCCATTGGCTTCTATTTCTTCGAGCTCCCCTTCTACGCCATGCTCCTCGGCTACGTCCAGGGCGTCCTCGTTGTCGGCTTCGTCGTCTACTGGATTGGCAGCCGTTTCGACATGCTGCGCGAACGTTTTAACCGCATGCAAATGGATGGTGCCATCGATCTTAGCGGCCTGGAGCTTGGCGACGCCTTCCGCGGTCCCGCCCTCCGCTTTGCCGCCGCGCTCTTCTTCCTGCTGCTGGCCGCCCGCGCCTACCTCAGCCGCTACGATGTCCTCTTTGAGGAGCACGGCTTCCTCGTCGGGGCCGATTACGTCGACGTCCGAGTCGTGCTTCCGCTCATCTGGGCCACGGTCGCCGCATGCTTGCTCGGCGCAGTCCTCGTCCTGGCCCGCCGCATCGGCTTGGCAACCATCCTCGTCGTCGCCTCCTACATCCTAGCCGCCGTCGTCCCCCGCGCCGTAAACGCGATCAGCGTCCGCCCCAACGAGATCTCTCTGCAAAAGCCCTACATCGCCCAACACATCGAGGCCACCCGCTCCGCCTACGGCCTCTCCACCCAGCTCAAAGAACGCGATTTCCCCGCGCGCATCAGCGGTACCTTTGAGCCCGCCAAGCACCAGGCCCTGCTCGAGAACGTCCGTCTCTGGGATTGGCAAGCCTATCACGACACCATTACTCAGATCCAGGCTCTCCGTCCCTACTACGTCTTCCCCGGTACCGACGTAGATCGTTACCCCGGCCCCGACGGCCAACTCCGTCAAGTCCTCTTGAGTCCCCGTGAACTCGACGTCCGTCAACTCCCAGACGCCCGCAGCCGCTGGATCAACCCCCACTTCATCTACACCCACGGATACGGCATGGTCATGGCCGAAGCCAACAAGATCACCCCCGACGGCCTCCCGCAACTGCTCGTCAAGGACGCCCCGCTCGTCGCCCGCCCCGGCGCTCCCAACGTCACCCGGCCCGAGCTCTACTACGGCGAAGCCGTCCACGAACCCGTCTTTGTCCGCACCGCCCAGCCCGAGTTCAACTACCCCTCCGGCACCGAGAACGTCCACAGCAAGTACGAAGGCAGCGGCGGCATCCCCATCGACGGCCTGCTCATGCGCTTTGCCGCTTCCGTCGCCGAAGGAGATTGGAACATCCTCCTCACCAACTACCTCACCGCCGATTCGCGCATGCTCATCCGCCGCAACGTCGCCAAGCGCGTAGACGCCCTGGCCGAATTCATCGTCTGGGACAACGATCCCTACCTCGTCGTCGCCAAAGACGGTCGCCTCGTCTGGATGATCGATGGCTACACCACCCACTCCCGCCACCCCTACTCGCGCT
>JANXUM010000056.1 GCA_025356215.1 Bryobacter sp.
CATTTTTAGGAGAATCCGAATGTCGACCACCCTCAGCACCTTCAGCTACCCGAATTCACAGAAGATCCATTTGTCGGGACTTGTCCATCCCAACCTCAAGATCGCGATGCGCGAAGTATCGCTAGACCCGTCGGCCAAAGAATCGCCGCTGAAGCTGTACGACACTTCCGGCGCTTGGTCGGACCCGAACTACGACACCGACCAGCCGCTGCCGGCGCTGCGCCAGCCCTGGATCGACGCGCGGCAGCCGATCGACGGCGCGGTGACGCAGCTTGCTTACGCCCGGGCCGGTGTGATCACCCCCGAGATGGAATACATCGCGATTCGCGAGTCGCTGGGCCGTCCGAATTCGATCACGCCTGAATTTGTGCGATCGGAAGTGGCCGAGGGCCGCGCGATCATCCCCGCCAACATCAAGCATCCGGAGAGCGAGCCGATGATCATTGGGCGCAACTTCCTGACGAAAATCAATTCGAATATCGGGAATTCGATCGTGACCTCGTCGATCGACGAGGAAGTAGAGAAGCTGCTGTGGTCGATCCGCTGGGGTGCCGATACGGTGATGGACCTTTCCACCGGCGAGCAGATTCATGAGACGCGCGAGGCGATCATGCGCCGTAGCCCGGTACCGATCGGCACGGTGCCGATCTATCAGGCGCTGGAGAAGGTGAACGGCCGGGCCGAAAATCTGACTTACGCCATCTATCGCGAGACGCTTGTGGAGCAGTGCGAACAGGGCGTCGACTACTTCACGATCCATGCCGGCGTCCGCTTGAAGCACATCCAATTGACGGCTGGCCGCATGACGGGCATCGTGTCGCGGGGCGGCGCGATTATGGCCAAGTGGTGCTTGACGCATCACCTGGAAAACTTCCTCTACACAAACTTCGACGACATCTGCGAGTTGCTGCGCAAGTACGACGTTTCCTTTTCACTCGGCGACGGACTGCGGCCCGGATCGATTGCCGACGCCAACGACGCGGCGCAGTTTGCCGAGCTTGAGACGCTGGGCGAGCTGACGCATAAGGCGCTGGCGCGGGATTGCCAAGTGATGATCGAAGGCCCCGGACACGTGCCGATGCACAAGATCAAAGTGAATGTCGAGAAGCAACGGGAGCTTTGCAACGACGCGCCGTTCTACACGCTGGGCCCGCTGACGACCGATATCGCACCCGGCTATGACCACATCACATCGGCCATTGGCGCGGCAATGATCGGCTGGTATGGCACGGCGATGCTTTGTTACGTGACGCCCAAGGAGCATCTGGGACTGCCCAATCGCGAAGACGTCAAGCAGGGTGTGATCGCCTACAAGATCGCCGCGCACGCGGCGGACTTGGCAAAGGGGCACCCGGCGGCACAGTTTCGCGACGACGCTCTGTCGCGCGCCCGTTACACGTTCCGTTGGGAGGATCAGTTCAACCTGTCGCTCGACCCGGAAACAGCCAAGGCTTATCACGATGAGACGTTGCCCGCAGACGGGGCCAAGAGCGCCCACTTCTGCTCGATGTGCGGGCCGAAGTTCTGCTCGATGGAGTTGACGCAGCAGTTGCCGTCGATGGAGAACGAGCGGGAGCCGGTGCCGCAGCTAGTCACGCTTGGCTAGTGAGTCGGCATCTTGCAGGCATCTTCATAGGGTGTCGGATCGTAATTGGGATGAAGCGATGTGGCCAGCCATTCGTAGCAATACGCGTTGCGGCTGGCCACATCGAAGCCAAGTTTCTTGCCTTGGTTGGGTACGATGCAGACCGGGCTGTCGCCGGTACCTGGATGCCCGGGGATTCTTAAGATGGTGTGGGCACGCTCGTGGATGAGCGTCACGGCCTGGTCCATCTCAGATAGATCGAAGTACAGTTTGGTGAAATTGACAGTGGGATCGCTCAGGTTGTTGCTAACCCAGGCAGCCATGGCTGGATTGTCGCGCTCGAGAAATACCTTGGGGAAAAAGGCGTCGAAGCTGGATCGGATCTTGGTGTAGTTGGTCCGTAATTTGTTCAGGTGCAATTCGTCGACCTTAGCCTCGGGCTGCATATCGGCGTTACACAAGATTCCGAAGATATGGCGAAGTGCGAAGCGGGTTTTATCGATCTGGGGCTGGACCATGGCACCGAGCGTGCGCTTGCTGACTTCATTTGTATGCGCGTTGGTGAGTATGAGGACCCGGTCGAGCATCGACTTGGCCTCGGGGATGTTGGTGTCGCGAATCAGTTCGAGGGCTTCGCCGTTGAAGCCTGTGTATTCTTGCATAACTACCCTCCGTAGTCTGCGTCGGAGACCTGCTCCATCCAGTCGGCGCTGTTTCCTCCAACCACCGTGTGGACGGCGATGTGCTGCATCGGACAATCCGGCGCGGCCCCATGCCAGTGCTTTTCTCCGGCTGCGATTATTACGGTATCACCGGCATGGATTTCGCGCAGGGGTTCGCCCTGCTTTTGGACACGACCGCGACCGGAGCTAATGTACAAGATCTGGCCGGCAGGGTGAGTGTGCCAAGCGGTGCGGGCACCGGGAGCGAAGCTGACACGCGCCATTTGCACGTTGCTGGATGGGCTTTGGGCCAGCGCTTCGACCCAGACTTCGCCAGTGAAGTAATCGGGGGTGCCGCGCTTGCCGGTGAGATGCGCGCCAAGATTGAGTTCCATGCGACGATTATCGCGCTGGAAAGGCTGAGGCGACAATTTCCTTTACGCCGTCGCCACCGGTGAGCGTTAGTGCCCAATTGGGGCTCTCGCCGGAGATGGCGAGTTCGATTTGAAGAAAAGGGCAGCAATGACGCTCCCACGACATCCACTCGGCCAGATCGTTTAGGCTGATTCCAGCTCCGTCGAGTTCAAAGCGATAGCCGTTATCCATCTCATCCCGTCGCATCGTGAACAATTGAATTGCTTCGACGAGAGCCCGGTAGCGGGCGCGTCCGGCTTCCGGGATGGCGTGGATGTTGCAAGCGAGATTGGCACAACTCATAGATTTCAGCGTAATACTGGGAGGCAGCTTCGATGTTGCTTCCCCTTCTGCTTGCCTCGATCTCGATTGCCCAGACCGCGCCGGAACCCGCTTACACGCTACACGTGCCTAAGAACTACACGGCGGATCGGGCCTGGCCGCTGTTGCTGGGCTTTGACCCGCGGGCGCGGGGCGCCAATGTTACCGACAGGTTCGCAGAGGCTGCGGAGACTTATGGGTGGATTGTGGCGGGGTCGAACCAATCGCGCAATGGGTCTTGGGAGGTGAGTTCGGCCGCTCTCGAAACCATGAGTAAGGAAGTGTTGGCCCGCTACAACATTGACCCGAAACGCATCTACACGACGGGCATGTCGGGCGGGGCGCGGGTAGCGATGCAAGTGGCGATGGGGACTGGGCGCATTGCCGGAGTGATCGCGGCAAGCGCCGGCTACCCGGATGTGAAGCCGCGCAAGACCGTGCCGTTTGCGATCTTCGGCACGGCGGGGACCGAGGACTTCAACTGGCTGGAGATGCGCGAACTGGATCGCGAACTGACGACGCCGCATCGTTTACGGGTGTTTGAGGGCGGTCATGTGTGGATGTCCGCCGACCTTGCGACGGAGGCCGTCGAATGGATGGAGTTGCAGGCGATGAAGTCGGGCATTCGGGTGAAGGATGCGGCGCTGTGGGAGCGGCTGCTGAGCAAGCGCAAGGCGGCGCTGGAGGCGCTCAGCGGCAAGGCCGCCTGGGATGCGGCGCGGTCCATTGCGATGGATTTCGGCGACGCGGATGCTGCCGGGCGGGCCAAGGTGCTGGAGCGCGATAAGGCGGTCAAGGATGGGATCCGCGACGAGCGGCGGGAGGCTGAACTGGAGTGGGACAGGCGCGGCGCGATCGGCAAGGCGGAGGGTGGCCTGAGCGACCCAGTGCGGCGGCGGCAGAGCCTGGATGAAGTGCGCGAGATCGTGGGTCGCTTGGCGCGGGACGCAAAGGCGGAGGCCGATTCCGGGCCAAGGCGCGTCGCCCGGCGGATCACCCGATCGATAGCGGCGGGCGGTGGCGAAGCCGCGCGCGATCCCGAGTATCGCAAGCTGCTGGAAGAGCTGGGGCTGACGCGCCGACCTATTTGAGAAAGCCGGAGCGGACCTGGACGTTGGCCGAGAGCTCGTCGTTGAGCGGATCGTCGAGGGCGAGCAGCGCGCGCATTTGGGGGCTGAGGCGAGCTTGAGTCTCCGGACGCAACAACTGCTTCTGATACTGCTGTTGGGGCTTGTCAGCGCGGCAATAAAAGGCGTGCATGGCGCGGCGTTGCGTAGAGCTTCGGTTGGCGGTTCCGCCGTGCCAGGTGTGGGCGTTACAGATGACAACGGTACCGGCCTTGCCGGTGACGAGGATCTGTTGGGGATGGGGTGCAAAGGGATCGGCCATCTGCTCCTGCGGGCGCTGGCCCCAGCGATGGGAGCCGGGGACGATGCGTGTGGCGCCGTTGTCCGGCCTGAAGTCGTCCAGCATGAAGATCGTGTTGGCCACCCAATAGCCATCGGCGTCGGCGATGGCGTTCATGTCCACGTGCAGGGGCTGTTCGGCCTCGGATTCGGGATTGGTGCTGCGCACGTTGAGACTGGACAATTTGAAGCGAGGCCCAAGAATGTGGGCCTTGGCTTCGAGGAGCTCGGGGATCACGACTGCGTCCTCAAAGACGGCGCCTTTGTCGACGCAATTGGCCAAGCGGCGCGCGCCTGCCTCCTGCTTGAACTCGGCACCGGCGTCCGTGCCCTCCTCCACGAAGAGTTCTTCGATTCGGTCTTGGAGAGCCTTCAAGCGGGCCGCATCGAGCAAACCGGGAAGCACCAGGAAGCCATCGCGATCTAGATTTGCAAACTGTTCGCTGCTTAACATGCTGAGATAGATTTTATGCGGATTCTTGTGCGAGCAACCAACTGGCTTGGCGACGCCGTTATGTGCTTGCCCGCCTTGGAGGCGCTGCGCAAGGCACATCCGGCGGCGCACATCGCCATTCTTGGGCCCGCGTGGATCGGCGACCTTTATCGTGGCGAGAGCTTTTGCGACGAGGCGATTGCATATCCGAAGGAGCGCGGCGCGCGAAATCTGGCGGGGAAGTGGCGCTTGGCGCGGAGTTTGCGGGGGCGATTCGATGTGGCGATTCTGCTGCAGAACGCGTTTGAAGCCGCCGCATTCGCCCGCTCCGCCGGCATTCCCCGGCGGGTGGGTTTCGATCGCGACGCGCGCGGTTGGCTGCTGACCGAGGCGATCCCGACGGCGACGGTTGGGCATGAGCGTTTCTACTACCTTGAGTTGTTGCTGCGGGCGGGACTCATCGGCGCCTACGATGCCGAATCGCCAATCCGCCTGAACGGCGTCGCCAGAAGAGAGTTTGGCGGACGGGTGATCGGCGTCAGCCCCGGCGCGGCGTTTGGGAGCGCCAAGCGCTGGTATCCTGAGCGCTTTGCCGAAGCGGCGGCGATTGTGGCGATGGAGCGCGGCGCCAGCGTGGCGCTGTTTGGCAGCGACGCCGAGCGCGATATCGTGGGCATCGTTGAGCGTGATCTGGGAGCCCGCGGAGTGGCCGTCGAGAACTATGCCGGGCGCACGGGACTACGCGAATTTATGGAGCTTTGCGCGGGGTGTGAATTGATGCTGACCAACGACAGTGGTGCCATGCATGTGGCCTACGCGGTGGGCACGCTCAGCGTAACGGTCTTTGGCAGTACCGATCCGATCGGTACCGGCCCGGTGGGTGAAATGGCGCGAATCGTTCGCGAACCGGTGGAATGCTCGCCCTGCAAACTGCGCGAGTGTCCGATCGACCACCGCTGCATGACGCGGATTTCGCCGCAAAGAGTAGCGCAAACCGCGCTGGACTTGCTGAAATAGGAGATTGGACACTCGAGAGAAAATCATCAGCCTTGAAGAAGCGGCTGTGCGCTTACGCGAAGAGGGCCTGCTGGCCGTAAGGATCGATTGCGATCCGCTGCTAGCGCCATTGGCGGCGGCGCTCAATGCATTCGGCCGACCTTTAATTGCGTTGTTGAGCGAGCGAGACGGCGCTTATCTGGAGACGCGCGCGCGTATGGAACTGGCGGCGGGCTTGGCGGCGGTGCTTTACGTCGCAGAGGGCGATTTGCCGGGCAGCGCCGACCTGAGACAGGCGGAGGCCGGGTGGCGGGCCGAATTGGAAGCCGACGTCTTGCGCAAGAGCGAGGCGAGCTAAGACTTTGCGGAAGATCCTGGTGGTGCGCTTTGGTGCGATGGGCGACATCCTTCACGCCGTGCCCGCCGTGATGAGTTTGCGTAGGCGCTGGCCAGCCGCCGAGATCGCCTGGGTGCTGGAGCCGCGCTGGATGCCGCTACTCGCCGGGACTGCCATTGCCGACCACTTGTTGCCATTGAACCGGCGCAGCGCGGCCAGTGCCTGGATCGCGCTGAAGTGGCTGCGCCGATGGCGGCCCGATGTGGCGATCGACTTTCAGGGTTTGTTGAAGAGCGCGGCCACGGCATGGCTCAGCGGTGCGAATACGCGCATCGGGTTTGCGGCCGAGGCCCTGCGCGAGCGCGAGGCGGGCGTGTTTTACAGTGCGGCGGTGTCGCCCGCCAGCGCGCATGTCGTCGAGCGAAACCTGGAGCTTGCTGGAGGTGATCGCCAGGGAACCTGGAGCGGCCCGCAGGGCTTCCCTGAAGGCAGTTTGCCCACAGGAGCCTTTGTCCTGTGCGCACCGTTCGCTGGCTGGAAGTCCAAGCAGTGGCCGGTGGATCGCTACGCACAGATTGGCGAACAGTTGATGAAACAATACGGATTGCCGCTGGTGATGAATGTAATGCCGGGCGCAGAGTTGCCGCAAAGCGAATTCCTTTGGCGGCATGAGAGCGGCATGGAGGGCCTGATCGATGCCACGCGCCGCGCCCGCGCCATTATTGGTCTCGACAGCGGGCCGATGCATCTGGCCGCGGCTTTGAACAAGCCGGGGGTCGCTCTATTTGGACCGACGGACCCCGCCCGCAATGGGCCGTATGGCGGTACGGTGAGAGTGCTGCGCACGGCGGGGGCGGCGACGAACTATAAGAGAGAAGACGCGATCGCCGTGAGCATGACGCGTCTGGAGGCTGGCGAAGTTTTGTCCGCATTGAGTGAGATCTTGAAGTGAGAAAGCACTGGTTCCCGAAGCCCTACGCCGACTTTGTCATGCGCATGCGCGTGCCCAGTGGCTTCCTTTTGGCGATCTGCTTTGGGTTGCTGGCCGCGCCCAGCTTGCAGAGCATGCTTGCGGGACTGGCCGTAGCGGCGCCGGGGCTTGCGTTGCGCGCCTGGGCGGCTGGGCACCTGAAGAAGAATCAGAATCTGGCCTCTGGCGGTCCGTATGCGTGGACGCGCAATCCGCTTTATTTGGGCACTCTGCTTACAGCGCTCGGCTTGGCCGTAGCGGCTCGAAGCTGGGCGGTATTTGGTGTGACCGTCGCGGTCTTCACCTTGGTCTACCTGCCCGTGATCGAGCAGGAGGAGCAACATTTGTTGAAGCTATTTGCGGGCTACCGTGTTTACGCCGACCGTGTCCCCCTGCTGTGGCCGCGAGTACCGCGCGAGGCAAGCACCGAGAGTTTTGAGCCAGCCGTTTATTGGAAGAACGAGGAGTGGAAGGCGGCGCTCGCCTATTTGGCCGGCATGGGGTATTTATTGTGGAAGCTGTAAGCGTCGTGCTGGTGACCCCGCGCAATCCGGTGAACATTGGTGCGGCGGGCCGGGCGATGGCGAATTTTGGCTTTGGGGACTTGCGCTTGGTGGAGGCCTATCGCGTGGCGGCAGAGGAGGCCAGAGGCGGCCCGCACGCCGGCCAAGTGCTGCATGATTCGCGCGACTTCGCGACGCTGGCCGACGCGGTCGCCGATTCGACTCTAGTCATCGGCACGACCAGCGCCATCCGGCGCGATTTGAAGGTGGAGATCAAGCGCCTGGAGGACGCCGCCGTCGCGGTCAAGCAGAACGAAGGCCGTGTTGCGATCTTGTTTGGAAGTGAGAAGTTTGGCCTGTCTAACGAAGACATGGGCCATTGCCACTGGCTGGTGCGCATACCAACGCTTGAGGGCGCGGGAAGTATGAATCTTGGACAGGCCGTCGCCGTGACGCTTTACGAACTGGTGCGTCAGGCCCCGGGTGTGGCACCGATCGTGAGTGAAGAGCCATTGGCGAACGCGGCTATGCTGGACGAGTTTGTGGAGAGGCTTTACGAAGCTTTACAACTCGCCGGATACATTCACACGGAGAATGTGATTGAGAAGCTGCGACGCCTGTCGCGGCGCATGAACCTGAGGCAGCACGACGCCGTGATGTGGATGGGCATGGTTCGCCAGATTTTGTGGAAGCTAAAAAGCGAAACTTAAGTAATGACCAGAGTGGAATTGCAGTATGACATCGTGACGCCCTTTGCCGATGTCGATTACGAGAGACTTTCTGAACTGACGAGCGTCTACGGGATTATGGGCATCCGCTTAAAGCCGGACGCCAGTGGCGTGACGATTGAATATGACGCGACCCGGCTCAACCCGGACGGCGTCGATCATGTATTGAAGTCGAATGGGCTGGCTGTCGCGCGAGCGATCTGACGCCCCGATCAGGAGAACGGCAATGCGCTTGTTTGGAATTCTTGCTTTCAGTTTGATCTTGCACGGTCAACAACAGCAGACCGGGGCCGGGCCCGCCGGCGCGCAGGCGGACCCGAACGTCAAGTTGGGGCGCATCTCGGGTAAAGTTCTGAACGCGATCACGGGAGAGCCGGTCCGCAAAGCGACGGTCACGTTGCAACCGGCGGGCGGACAGGCTGGGGGCGGCGGCGGGCAAGCTCAGATTGGTGGCGGCGCGACGGCCAGAGCCGTCAGCGCGAGCAGCGACAACGCGGGCGCGTTCGTTTTCGAAAATGTGAATGCGGGCAGCTACCGGTTGTCGGGTGAGAAGGCGGGCTTTATCCGTACCAACTTTGGCGGGCGCGGCGCGGGTGCCATCGGGTCGCAACTGACCGTGGCCAACGGTTCCGCCATCGCCGATGTGATCGTGCGGATTACGCCGCAGGGCGTGGTCAGCGGTCGGGTGCTGGACGAAGACGGTGAGCCGCTGGAGGGCGTCGCGGTGCAGTTGCTGCGGCCGCAATACTTTGCCAGCCAGCGCCGCATGATGGGCACGGGCGGCAACCAGACCAATGACAAAGGCGAGTTCCGCGTGACCAATGTCGCTCCGGGCCGCTACTACGTTCAGATCCAATACATGCGGATGGGCGGCGGGCCGATCCAACAGGCAAAGGAAGAATTCGGTTATCCGAAGCTGTTCTACCCGGGTGTCGAGAGCATGGATCAAGCGCAGAAAGTGGACGTCGCGGCGGGACAGGAATTCAGCGGCGTACAGATGACTTTGCGCAAGGTGCGGGTGTATCGCGTCAAGGGCCGTGTGGCGGGCGTGCAGGCACCGCAGGGGCAGCAGCAGAACGCGCAGGGCGGAGGAGGGCGGCGTGGCGGCGGCGGGCCCGGCTACCAGATCCAACTGCGGCCTGATGGCGGATTGAACGACATGATGGGACCCGGTTTCGGCCCCGGCATGGGCGGCGGCGGTGTGCGCCCTGACGGTACTTTCGAGATGGCTGGCGTGATTCCCGGTCCCTACAAGTTGGTGGTGAGCGATTTCTCGCAAGGCCGGCCGCGAGTGATCGGCACGACGAAACTGAGCGTGGGAAACGACAATGTCGATGGAGTGGTTGTGTCGCAGATGGCGATGGTCGGCCTGCGCGGCAAGATCACGGTGGAGGGCGATAAGGCGGCCGTCAACCTGAAGAGCGTCCGCATGCAGATGCAGCCCGCCGACATGGGCGGGTTTGGCTTTGTACCTCCATTTGAGGTCGCCGAGGACGGCACCTTTGCCGTGGCCGAGATCTCGCCGGAAAAGTACCGGCTGGTTGTGACACCCGGGTCCAGCGCCTATGTGAAGGCGGTGAACGTCGGTGGGCAGGACGTTAAGGATATCGTGCTCGATCTATCCAATGGCGGTGGCGGCAACGTCGAAGTGATTTTATCTACCAAGGTGGCCAAGTTGGACGGCATGGTGGAAAAGCAAAAACAGGACGACGCCCCCGGCAGCGCGCTGGTGGCAAAGGTCGGTCCGGCAGGCGAGCTTTCGTTGCTCGGCACGACGGGCGGACAGAGCTCGCTGGCGCAGGTGGACACGACTGGAAAGTTTAGCTTCGCCAACCTTCCGCCGGGGGACTACAAGGTCTTCGGGTTTGAGGAAGTGGATATGGCGACGGCATCCGATCCAGACTTTCTTGCCAAGTTTGCGGATCGTGGAGTGAGTGTAAAGATTGGTGAAGGCGAGTCGAAGTCAGTCACGCTGAAGCAGGTGCGCTATGCGGAATCTAGTCCGCACGTGCAATAAGGCGGGCTCCGGGATAGTGGCTGAGGAGTTCGGCGCGCTGCTCCGGCTCCAGGATCATACAAGCCGTTGCCAAGCCGTCGGCGGTGGTGCAATCGGTGGCTACGACGGTCATCGATTCTCTTCGCTCGACGGAAGTTAGGGTACGCGGATCGATGATGTGCCCCGGCTGAAACGCATTCCCGCTTGTGGAGACGCCGCACCGCCGGAGCAGCGACGGTTGATCCGCAGCACCCAATCCGATCGCCCAGCCCTCGGAGGTCGGAGGCGGATCCCACACACGAATGTCGCCGGAGGCGGCCACCAAATGCCGCGAGTGCCCGTGCTCACAAAGGACCTCCGAGGCGCGATCGGCTGCAAAGCCCTTGGCGATTCCACCAAGATCCAACTGCATTTGCGACATCAAAAGCGTCGCCGTGCGATTGCCCAAAGCCAAATGCTGATATCCAACTGTCCCGGAGCGACCGCGTGTGCGCGCGCCGATGGTCACGTCGAAAGCCCCGTGCGATAACAGCGACAGGCGCTGCGCGATCGTGAGCACCGAGAACAGGTCTGCGCTTAGCTTTGTGGTTGTGCCGTGCGGAGCCCGACAGAAGCGGTTGAGTTCGCTATCCGGCTTATAGTCGCTCAGCGTTGCGTCCAGGCCTTCAAAGCGCGCCTTCGCGGCGACTAGAGCCCGATTCGCATTCTGCTCGTTACGCGTATGCAGGGTGATGCGAATGAGCGTTCCCATGCAAGGGAACGAACTACTGATCTTCCGCCACTCCATTGTTCCAGTATGCGTGCATGTCTTCCACACTGGGAATTTTCAGGGGGCGCACCAGGCGGAAGCCCAGCCAAACCGCCTCTGTGTGGTACCAGATCGACTTAGGCAGGTTGGGGTCCTGCTTCTTCCAACTGGCGTCTGAGGCTACACGCGCCCCGCAGCGAACCTTTTCAGCCGGGTCGTCCCAACCGCCGCCTCGGACCGAATGCGGGTAGGATGTAGTCGTTTTAAACCATGGCTGCGGATGTTCGTAAGCCTTGGGGTCATATTGATCGACAGTCCACTCGCGGACGTTGCCCAGCATGTCGTAGAGGCCCCAGGCGTTTGGCTTTTTTGAGCCCACCTTGGCGTACTTCTCTTTCGAGTTGGACTTGATCACCGCGTAGTCTTCGAGCGGCGTGGGTTCGGGCGCGTTGGCGCGGCAGGCGTACTCCCACTCCACCTCGGTCGGCAGGCGATAAAAGTGACCGGTCTTGGCACTCAGCCATTGCGCATATTTGTTGGCGGCGTGTTGCGTCATGGAGATCGCCGGAAAGCCCTCCGTGCCCATGCCGAAAGACATCTCCATGTAAGGCTTTGTCGGGCGGCTCACCGCGTCCAGGGTCTTATCGGTCCCAGCCGTCTCGCCCGAAAGAGTGGCGAACATAAACAGCCGGTATTCGTTCCAAGTCACTTCGCGGCTGGCCATCCAAAACGGATCCACCGTCACGCTGTGCTGAGGAGACTCATCGGGCTGGTGCCCCGGCTCAGACGCCGGAGTGCCCATCGTGTATTTGCCTCCCGGAATCGGAAGCATCTCGTACTGCACTTCCGAGCCGGGAATGACATTCTTGTAGGGCTTCATCGCAGCGGGGCTACGCTCCGCCGAACGCTTCACTATTTGAGTGTGAAGCGTTCGGGTTAGGGCAATGTCATCCGCAGGCGGTGCCGCTTGTGCGGCTTGAAGCAGAATCAGGACAGGCAGCGCGATCATACAAACTTATAGATGCCGGGCTTTGGCGGAGCGGACTCAGGAAGAGTGGCGTTCAAGTCAAATGGATTGGGGAAGGTCGACAGCTTTGCGTTCTGCATCTGTTCCCAAGTCAGTTCCTGGCCCGTGTAAGCCGCCTCACGTCCCATGATCGCGAGCAGAGTCGAGGTGACCATGCGGTCGCCCTTGTTGATCGGCTGGCCCTTGCGAATGGCGGCGAAGAGGAGGTCGTGCTCATACTGATAGCCATCGTTCTTCTCACCCTTGAAGGCCCAGAGAATGTTGCCTTGGTGATCTTCGACCTTCGGCAGCGGGCTGCGGCCAATCGTTACTTTGCCCTTGGTGCCTAGAATGTAATCGGCGTTCTCGTTGTAGATGCCGGGGATCTGGCGATGAGCAATGAATGCGCGCGCGCCGTTGGGGTAAAGGTAGTTCACTTCGAAGTGATCGTAGATGTTGCCGCCATCCTGCGGAATCTGACGGCCGCCATGGCCCACCGCCGACACGGGTGCCACGTCTTTAAAGCACCACGCCACCTTGTCGACGGAGTGGACCGCCTGTTCGACGAAGCCATCGCCGCAGGTCCAAACGAAGTTGTACCAATTCTTGGTCTGCCATTCGATGTCGCTCATGCCAGCCGGGCGAGATGAGGCAGGCGGCATGGGCTTCACCGGGCTGGTGTAGTAAGTCGCGTAATAAGACAGTACGTCGCCAATGATACCGGCGTGGATCTGCTCCATCGTTTCGCGGATGTGCGTGGAGTAGCGCCACATGAAGCCGTCCACCAAGGACTTATTGTTGTCCTTGCACATCTTTACGCTTTCGATCACGCTGCGGATGCCGGTTGAATCGACAGCCATCGGCTTCTCGGTGAAGATGTGCTTTTTCTTCTCAACCGCGTAGCGCAGATGTCCGGGGCGAAAGCCGGGAGGCGTAGCCAGCAGAACCACGTCGATGTCGGAATCAATCACGCGCTGATAGGCTTCGTAGCCGAGATACTTTTTGCCGTCGGCCACTTTCACTTTGAGCTCATTGCCCTTGACCCGCTTGATCCGGTCGAGTGAACCGTCGATCTGGGAAATCGACACGTCGGCCACAGCCGACAGTTCGGCGTAGTCATCGGCCTTCAAGGCCTGGGACGCGGCACCGGTGCCACGCCCGCCAGCGCCGACGAGGCCGACCTTGATGGCATTGGTGACGGTTTGCGCCTTGATGATGGCGGGAGCGGCAATGATGGCCGCCTTAAGAAAATCGCGACGAGGTGTTTCCTGCATAAACGATGAGTGTATCGCAATGGCGCGCCGGTGTTTCGCCTTTACAATGGTCGGAGGATGCAGTCAAGGTGGAAAGCGTTTGCGGCTGTGATTGCCGGGCTGTTGGGCTTTGCGGCCCTGGACACAGCCGTGTTTCGTAGCGGCTGGTATGCCCGCTACCTTGAACCCAGCTCCAGCGCGGGCACTGTTGAGCTCACGTTGTTACGAGAGCGCCAGCATCAGGCGGAATGGAAAGAACCGCTGGTGTTGACAATGGGTGACTCGAGGATGAATTACTCACCTAAGCTGGCCAACGAATACTCGGCGGCCAAGGGTTACCGCTTCCGGCTGACTCACGGCGGAGTGGCCGGCACGAATCCTCGCACTTGGCACTACCTGCTGCGCGAGATCGATCCCAGCGCCCGCCGCTATGCCGCCATCGTTCTCCCCGTTGACGACTACGACGACGAAGATACCTTCGTTGACTTCACCGATTACCCGCTCGATGTCCGTTACTTGGCTATGTTACTGCGTTGGACCGACGCGCCCGAGTATCCGCTTTCCTATACGACGCCGAAGTGGGCCATCGAGGCATGGCGCGCATGTCTGTTTCGCGGACTCAATCTCCAGCCGGACGTTTTGGCTTTCGTCGCCGACCCGAAGAAGCGCGTGACCGACGCCAAGGCGAATCGCGACTGGTGGCCGAACGGGAGCTACGACTTTCTCGAAGAAGAGAGGAACGTCGTTGGATTGGGAGTGAATTGGGAAACGCACTCGGTTAGCTATCCGCCCGGCGTGGATGAGGGTTTTAAGAAGACCGTTGAAACTGTTCTGCTGCGTCCACCCGCACCGCAGACGGGACGATATGGGGCCTATCGCCGCAAGTGGTTCGGCAAGATCTTTGAACGCTACGCCGGGTCGCCGACCAAGTTCATTTTTGTGCGTCTGCCCCGCGGCCCCATTGTTCGGCCCATCATTCAGAAGGTCAGTCACAGCATTCGAGAATTTGCGGCCCGTCCCGGCGTCTTGCTAGCCGAAGAGACGCGCACCAATGAATTGGAGCGACCGGAGTTATTTAAAGACGCCCTGCACATGAACCGCGCCGGTAGCACGCGCTACAGCACGATGCTGGCCGACGACTTGGCGAGGATGTTGGGTGCTCTTTAACAGTCTCGAGTTCTTAAGATTCTTCGTCGCCGTCCTGGCGGGATTTTACATACTACCTGTGCGGGTTCGCCCTTACTGGTTGTTGATCGCCAGTTACTGGTTTTATGGCAGTTGGAACCCAAGGTTCCTTGCCCTGCTTGCCGGGGTGACGGCAATGGACTATCTTGCCGGTCTCTGGATCTCCAAATGCGAAGGGCGGACGCGCAAGGCCATATTGATCGTCAGCCTGGCTGCCAACCTGTCTGTGCTGCTCTTCTTCAAGTACTTTCACTTCCTGACGGAGAGTTTGCTGCAGAAGCGATTCGCAATTGAGATCGTCCTGCCCATTGGCATCAGCTTCCATATCTTCCAGAGCATTTCTTACGTCGTGGATGTCTACAGGCGGCAACAAGAGCCCATCCGCAATCCTCTCGCTTACGCACTGTTCCTCTCGTTTTTTCCGCAGTTGGTCGCCGGCCCAATTGTTCGCGCCAAGCAGTTCTTCGCAGACCTCGACCCCTGGCGCGCGCCTGGCGGCGAAGACATCGCTCGCGGAGCCTTTTTGATGACTCTCGGGCTGACTAAGAAGATGGCCTTTGCAGATAACTTCGCCAAGGTGAGCGACTCTTACTTCAATAGCATCGGTGCGCATCCCGGCGCGCTGGCCGCCTGGAGCGGCACCCTCGCCTTTGGTCTGCAAATCTTCTTCGATTTCTCGGGTTACACGGACATGGCGATCGGCATGGCCAAACTTCTTGGCTTCCATTTTCCCGAGAACTTCCGCCGCCCCTACCTTGCCGGAAGCATCACCGAGTTTTGGCGCCGCTGGCACATTTCGCTCTCGACATGGCTGCGGGACTACGTGTACATTCCACTCGGCGGCAATCGCGAAGGCACCTTCAAGACTTATCGCAACTTACTCATCACCATGTTGCTGGGTGGCCTTTGGCACGGCGCCAGTTGGAATTTTGTAATCTGGGGAGCATGGCACGGCGGGTTGCTCGCATTCGAGCGTTCTCTCGGTTGGAACCGTCCGGCTTGGTGGAGAATTCCGATCACTTTCTCCCTCGTCCTGAGCGGCTGGGTTTTCTTTCGAGCCGCGAGCTTTGCCGACGCCTCAGTTATTTTCGTACAGCTTTGGCGAGGGCCGCTTGGAGTCTGTCTGCTGGAAGGTTGGCAGCTCGCGCTCGCCGGGCTGGCCGTTTTGATTGCCCTCGTCGAAGAGCGCTTCAAAGTCGAAGACCGCCTCGTTTCCGGTTCATGGCCGGCCTATGCCGTGGCAATGGCGATGATGTTGTTTGTGCTTGAGGTCTTCGCGGTGGTCGACGTCGAGATTCCGTTCGTCTATTTTCAATTCTGACCGTAACTTCACGCCCACCTTGCAGCCAACCGTTTTCCATGAATCAAATTTTATTGATGACATTCGTGGGCTTGGGCTTGTACGCAGAGCCGCCTGCGGTCGGTGACAAGGCCAAAGACTTTCAACTGAGCTCCCTGGACGGTAAATCCGTTCGTTTGTCCCAAATGACGGCGAAAGGCCCGGTCGTACTCGTGGTCCTACGTGGTTTCCCCGGTTACCAATGCCCGCTGTGCAATCGCCAAGTAAAGGATTTCACGAGTCACGCAGCTGAATTCGCCGGAGCAAGCGTGCTGATGGTTTACCCCGGCCCCGCTGAAGGCTTGGGCGACAAGGCCAAAGAATTTGCTTCCGACAAAGACATGCCAGCGGGATTCACGATGGTGCTCGACCCGGACTACAAATTCACCCAGTTGTACGACCTTCGCTGGGACGCCCCCAAGGAGACCGCCTACCCGTCGACGTTTTTACTCGATAAGGACGGCAAGATCTTCTTCGCGAAGGTAAGCAAGAGCCACGGCGGACGGACGACGGCAGCGGAGATTGGCGAAGCCCTCAAAGCCTCAGCCCGGCAGTAACGATGAACCCATGAGGTGCTCGTCGACGGCCCGCGCCGCCCGCCGCCCCTCGGCAATCGCCCATACAACCAGCGACGCCCCACGGCGAGCATCCCCGGCAGCAAACACGCCGTCGATGCTTGTGCGGTAAGCGTCGTCGGTGACGATACTGCCGCGAGCGTCCAACCTCGCTCCGGTCTTCTCCATCAACCCGGGCCGATGGACACCGGCAAAGCCGATCGCGATCAGCACCAAGTCGGCTTCGAGCGTAAATTCGCTTTCGGGGACGGGCTCAAATCTTGGCGACGGGCCGACCCGGACTCCGTGCAGGTGTCGGACATGACCATCCGCGTCGCCGCTAAACGATGTCGTCGCCACCGCAAACTCGCGTTTGCCATTCTCTTCGTGCGCGGGTTCTTCGCGATACATGACGGGCCAAAGCGGCCAGGGCGTAGACTCGGCACGCTCGTCCGGCGGCCGCTGATGAATCATGAACTGATGGATCGATTTGGCGCCCTGGCGGGTGGCCGTTCCCAGGCAGTCGGCACCCGTGTCGCCGCCACCGATGATGATGACATTTTTGCCGGTCGCCAGGATTGGATCCGCCAGCGTGTCTCCTGCCACGGCCCTGTTCCCTTGAG
>JANXUM010000614.1 GCA_025356215.1 Bryobacter sp.
GGAGCCGGAAGCTCCGGGCCGATCGGTGATTAGACGGTTGAACCCCAGGTTACCCGAACTGGAGATGTCGTTGGACTCATTGTTGTAACCGCGGCGGTATTCGATTCCCAACTTGAAGGCGTGCTTGCCGACAATTCGAGAAAGGGAGTCTTGAAACTGTAAGTCGATGATCGGCGTTTGGAGGCGCGCGATGGAGCTATTGGCAACGGCTTGGCCGCCGAGCAGCGCGTACCCGGCGAGGTTGAACGTGGGGAAGGCGGCCTTGGAGACTCCCGTAAAGCCAAGTTGGCCGGCGTAGTCTTGGTCCAGGCCCGCGCGGGTCTGAATGTATTTGCGCACCATGAGGCTGACTTGGAATTGATTGAGCAAAGTGGGACTAAAGGTGTGGATGTGGGTGCCGAGAATGCTCTGGATGCGAATGTCGGTGAGCGTGGCGGCGGGGTCGGCGACCGGCTTGCCGTAGGATCCGTCACTGAGCGTATTTGCGTCGTTGATGTAGTAGCGGGCAGAGGCTCGATCGCGGTCGGAGAAGTTGCGATCAAGCTTGCCGACGACGATATTGCGGGCGAGTTGAAATCGATTGTTGGCGCCATAGTTGTTGGCGGTTCCGGCGCGGTTGGGCTCGGGCCAAAATGACGTTGCGGCCTTGGCGACCGGGTCGAAGCGGCTTGCGGGGATCTGGTTTGCGGGGAAGGGGGCCTTAACCCCGTCGGGGTCAAAGATCGGTGCGTTCGCTTCGAAGTTGCCGCCGCGCTGTGCGAGGGTGGGGACGGTCGATAGGATCGCATCGGACGTTGTATTGCGGGTCTGCTCCCACGAGGCGAAGAAGTGCGTTCTGTCCCTTTGAATCGGACCTCCGAGGGCGGCCCCGAATTGGTTCAGCCGAAGAGGGGGCCGACGGGCGGCGAAGAAATTGCGCGCGTCCAGGGCGTCGTTACGCAAGTATTCAAAGAGGCTCCCGTGAAAAGAGTTGGTGCCGGACCGGGTGGTGAGTGCAATGATCCCGCCGGTGGAATGGCCGTACTCGGCGGCGTAGGTGCTGCTGACGATCCGGAACTCCTCAAGCGCGTCCAGAGGCAGACTGACGACTTGGGAAGGGCGTGCCAGGCCGACGACATTGCCGACATTGCCGCCATCGAGAGTGAACGACTGGTTGCGGACGCGACCGCCGGCGATGGAGAAGATCGGATAGTTCTCGGCACCTTGGCCCGGATCGACCATCACCGTGCCCGGCGCCAGATTGATCAAGGCGTTGGCTGATCGGTTCGGCAGCGGGAGATTGTCGATGTATTTGTGGCCCACCACTTGGCCGAGGCTGGAGCTTTGAGTTTCGGCAAGATTTGGGTTCGTTTGGACGTCCAGTGTAAGCGTCTGGCCGGACACCGAAAGCGTGATGTCGACGGCCAGGAGTTGCCCGGTGCTCAGTGGGAGCCGCTCACGCCGAAAAGTGTCGAAGCCGCTGGCGTCTGCAGTTAAACGGTAGATTCCAGGCAAAATATTGCTAATTCGATAGGCACCACTTTCGTTGGTGACGGCGGAAGTGGCGACTCCTGAATCGGCATTGACCACTTTCACGATTGCCGATGCAACAGGGGCGTGAGACGCGTCGAGGACCACGCCGGTGATGTGGCCGGAACCGACTTGAGCCAGCAGAACTTCGTGTAAAAGAAACAGCCCGATCAACAATCTATACATGTCTATAGACGAGTAGAGATCTGAAACATCGTCAACTGGGAGATGCTGGATTCGGCTAGATCGCTTACACTCTTTGAATCAATGCAGCGACGAAATTTCTTAGCCGGCGGTTTGGTTGGACTTGGCGGATGCACCCGTACAGTGAAGGTGCCGTTGGCGACAAGCGCACTGCCGACCCTGGCGCCAATCCGCGCCCAACTGGATCGAATCTTCCGGGTGACGGTTTGCTTACGGCCCTTTCGCGCGGCCGGCCCGCGATTGGATGTCGAACGAGTCGGTGAGAAGACGGTAGTTCACAACTACGGACATGGCGGGAGCGGGTGGTCGCTCTCATGGGGGTCGAGTGCGATTGCGGTGGAAAAGGCGATGGCGCTGGGCGAGCGGGATGTCGCGGTGATTGGCTGCGGGGCCTTGGGGATGACCTCGGCGATCTTGCTGCAACGGGCTGGGGCGCGGGTAACGATTTACGCCAAGGAGCGGCCGCCGGAGGTGCGTTCCTCGCGGGCGACGGGATCTTGGACGCCCGATTCGCGCGTCGCGTTGACGAATGCCGTGTCGCCGGACTTTCCGGCCTTGTGGGAGAAGATGTGTCGAAGCTCTTTCAAGATGTACGAGAGCTACCTGGGGCTCGCTGGTAACCCAGTGGAGTGGACCGACCGGTATCTGTTGTCCGATGAGACAGCGGAAGCTGCACCGTCCAAACGGGAGGCTGTCGAATCGCTGAGCTTCGCCACTTATCGGGATCGCGTGCGCGATTTGACTCCGCGGCAGCAGGAACTGCCGACTGCCACCCATCCCTTTCCAACGAAGTACGCGCGGCGAACCACAAGCATCACCTTTAACATTGCCAGTTACTCGCGGCAGTTACTGAACGAGTTTTTTGTCGAGGGCGGGAAGTTTGAGAATACGGAGTTCAACACGCCAGCGGAACTGAGTCGGCTGCCGCAGAAGGTAATCATCAACGCGACCGGCTACGGTGCGCGGGCACTTTGGAAGGACGAGTCAATTGTGCCGGTGCGCGGGCAGATCGCGTGGCTGATTCCGCAGCCGGAAGTGAACTACGGAGTGATGTACAAAGGCGTCAACATCCTGGGGAGGCGGGATGGCATCGTGGTGCAGGGCGCGGGCAAGGGCGAGATGGAGGGGTACAACGACGCAAACGAGCAGCCGGATCGGGCGGAGGCCGAGGCCGTTGTGAAGACCGTTGCCGAGTTGTATTCGCGGTGGGCGAAATAAGATCCATTTGACGTGGCGGGTTTCGCCCGAGGATTGCGTGTATTGCCTTGAGGAGACACCTTATTGGAAAAGACACGCTGGGCGAGGCTTCTGGTTGGACTTGCGATTTGCGCACAGGCACACGCTCAAAGTACGGTTGCCGTGCCGAGCACGGGCATTTCAAAGCCCCCAGGTCTAATTGGTAACGATCTAGACTTTGATGCCAACCGGAAAGTGACTTCAAGCACAATCGAAGGAGAAACGAAGGCTGGTCCGGCACCCATCGTTAAGGTCCTACCCGGCGGTTGGGTCACCCCGGACGCGAATACTGGCTGGATCGCACCCGATTCAACGCAGGGCTTCCGTCACTTATTCCTCCGACACCGATGGGCGACTCGTGAAGATTGACTACGGAACAGGAGGCTCCGTCACCTTCACGGTATGATGACGCCGGTAATTTGTTGAGCCGGACAACGGTGTCCGCCGCCCAAACGTCCGATCCGACAGTCACGGCTAAGCCGACAGCGTCAGCAAAGAAGCCTGTGGCGAATTCAGTAAAAAAACCATAGTCTGCCTTGAGCCCCGTGATTTGGGCAAGCAGAAGCCGTAGAATAGGCGAAGAGAAACCGAATCTTGGAGTCGAATCTACAGGCGCAGCTTGCTTTGCTGCGTAAACGTATCGAGAAAGTGGACGCTCGCTTTGCGGGCGGACCGACTGCGGCTCATGAGCCCGAGGACGCCGCTTGCTTGGGTGGCGAAGAGGTTGAGACCGCGCTGGGCCGGCATTGGGAAGTTACCCGCCACTATGACTACGATCACACGCACGGGCATGTAAGGGTGGAACGGTTGCGCGGACTCGCCGCAAAGCGCTGGGTGTATCTTGACACGGAGACGACGGGCCTGGCGGGTGGGGCGGGAACGATGGCCTTTCTGATCGGCGCGGCCAGCGTCGAGGAAAACGGCTTCGTCTTGCGGCAGTGGTTTGTGCGCGAGCACGGGGAGGAAGCAAGCGCCTTGGCTTCGCTTGCGGAGTATCTGAGCGCGTTTCAGACCTTGGTGAGTTACAACGGGCGGAGCTACGATCAGCCGCTGCTTGAGACCCGCTACACGCTGGCTCGGCAACGGACACCGTTTTCGCGGATGGAGCATGTCGACCTGCTCTACGGCGCGCGGCGGCTTTGGAAGCTGCGCTTTGCTTCGTGCCGATTGGTGGAATTGGAGCGGCAAATCCTGGGACATGAGCGTGTTGGCGACGTGCCAGGGGAGTTGATACCGCAGTTGTATTTCGAATATTTACGGACGCGGCGGGCGGGGAAGTTGAAGGCGGTGCTGGAGCACAATGCGCTGGACATTCTTTCGCTGGCTTTTCTGGCCGCAATCATTCCCGATGTGTTTGACGACCCTTTAGCTTGCCAATTGCAGCATGGAGCGGAACTGAGCGGACTGGCGCGATGGCTTGCCAGTCAGGATCGCTTGGACGAGGCTGCGGACTTGTACCGGCGGGCGGTGGACGCGCCAATGGCGGATGAGCTGCTGTTCCGGGCGTTGTTTGAGTGGGGGCTTGTTGAGAAGAAGCGCGAGAATGCGACAGGAGCGTTGGGGATCTGGAGCGACTTGGCACGATCGAAGAATCCCTATCGTGCCGAGGCGCTGGAGGAGTTGGCCAAGTACTACGAGCACACTGAGAAGAACCTGTTCATGGCGCTGGAATGCACGGCGGAGGCGCAGGGATTGGGGCGAAGCTCGGAGTTGGCGCACCGACGCGAACGGTTGGAGCGCAAGATCGCCGCTGGGGAACGGAAGCAACAGCGGCTATAATCGCGTTTGCAGAATATGTCATCCACATTGCAGGAATACCGGGACGCCAAACAGAGTTGGCTCAAGCTGCGCGGGCAGGCCAAGAAGGAATTGATCGCGCGCTTTCATGAAGTGTCGACGGAGTTGCTCCAGATCCAGCGCGAGCTGCTGGAAGACTTTGGCGAGAAGGTGAGCTTATCGTTGAAGCCGAAGAAAGCGGCGAAGAAGGCCCCACCGGTGGCTGTGGCCGTCGTTGCAGCGGCCCCGGTCGCCGCCAAGTCCGCCGCGCTGTCGCCGCTGGAAAAGAAGCTGGCCGCGGCAAAGAAGAAGTTGGCCGAGGCGAAGGCCGAAGCTAAGCCGACCAAGGCCATCGAAGACCGGATCTACGAGATCGAGGACGACATCCGCGTATCCGGGTCCTAGCCACACGTAACGGTTGCGGCGGGATAGAGGTCTTACGGCCACAATATGCCGACGCCAAAGAACAAACTCAAGATGACGATTTCGGAAGAACCGGGCGCGCTTGTCCAAGCCGCCACCGCCATTGGAGCCGCTTTGGGCAACGCCACAAAGAAGGTAGCGATCGTCGTGGGACGTTATGAGCCCACCGTGGCCGCTGTGAAGAAGCGTTTGCCGCGCAAAGTAAAGAAGCTGGCCAAGCAGACTGCGGCGAAGAAAGCCGCCGCCCGTGTAAACGCTTCGAAATAAGAGTCGGAAAGGGATAGCGCTGGCTAGGGACGGGCTGCGCGTTGCATCGTGAGGCCATGCACCTTTTCCTTGGCACCGTTCTGTGCGGCAACGGAGCCCAACTCGAGCAAGACGGTTTTATCCTTCGCCGCGGTGGCCTTCCGAGGATCCCAACCACTTGCCTTCGAGCCATGCCAAATCGGCAAGCACCGGCGGCTTCTCGGCTAGTAATGAAATCGCGAGCGGGGAGAGTGCTGTTTGGACGCGCCTCACTCAAATTTATACCAACTCAGGGGTGGCGCCACGAGCGGCAAATCACGTCTTAGTTGACGTCAACCTGAAATGTAACCATACTGGTTACATTCAATCATGTCCGTGAACACACGCTTTGCCGTGGCGGTCCATAGTGCCGGGATGATCGCGTTTGGCGAGCGGATGGTTGTGACGTCCGAGAACATCGCCAAGAGCGTGGGGACCAACCCGGTGGTCGTGCGGCGCGTTTGCGGCATGCTGGTTCGGGCTGGATTGATCACGGTGCGCAAAGGGCAGAACGGGGGGGCCCTATTGACGCGGCCCCCAAGCCAGATCACCCTGGGCGAGATCTATCGCGCGGTGGAAACCGGTCCGGCGCTTCAAGTGCCCGAAAGCCGCGAGGGTTGTTCCTGCCCCGTCGGCAAGATTGTCGGCGGGGTGTTACGGAAGTTCTTCTGCCGGGCGGAAGACGGCATGCTGCAACGGCTGGACCGGATGAAGCTGGCCGATGTAATTGACGCGGTTCTAGAGGAAAAACAACAATGAGCGATCCGGCGAAAAAGAAGAAAATCAATTATTCAAAAGCGATGATTGAGGCGCGGGCGCTGCTGTGGCACCATCGTTGGCGCTTGGCCCTGGGGCTCTCATTGATGTTGGTCACCCGCGCCATGAGTCTTGTGTTGCCGGCGTCGACCAAGTACGTCATCGACGAGGTGATTGGCAAGGGCCGCTCCGAGATGCTATCGAAGGTGGCGTTCTTGGCGCTGGGCGCGACGGTGATTCAAGCGATCACCGCGTTCGCGGTTGCGCAAGTGTTGGGTGTCGCGGCGCAACGAGCCATTACCGAGATGCGCAAACGCGTTCATGCCCACATTGAGCGGTTGCCCGTGAGTTACTTCGATTCGATGAAGACGGGGCAATTGATTTCGCGGATCATGCAGGACGCCGAGGGCGTGAGGAATTTGGTGGGCACTGGTTTGGTGCAACTTACCGGTGGGCTGGTGAGCGCGGTCCTCTGTCTGGGAGTGTTGTTCTATCTGAACTGGAAGATGACGCTGTTGACCATTGGAGTGTTGGCGGTGTTTGGCGGCGTGATGTCCTATGCGTTCAAGAAACTCAGGCCGCTGTTCCGCGAACGTGGTGAGATTTCGGCTCAAGTGACGGGGCGGCTGACGGAGAGCCTGGCTGGCATTCGCGTGGTGAAAGCGTATACAGCGGAGCGGCGCGAGAAGCTTGTGTTTGCCAGAGGCGTTCACAAGTTGTTCCGTAACATCGCGCAATCGATGACCGGCGTTTCGTTTGTGATGGCCTTCTCTTCAATGATTGTGGGCGCGATCGGAATGGTGATTTTCCTGTTTGGCGGTGGCGCGGTGTTGCGCGGGGAAATGACGATCGGCGACTTGTTTATGTATGCGGCGTTCACGGGGATGGTGGCGATGCCGGTGGTGGAACTGGCATCGATCGGAACGCAGATTACCGAAGCCTTCGCGGGGCTGGATCGTATCCGCGAAGTGCTTGACGTTTCCGGCGAAGACGCCGATGACGCCTCCAAGGCCACAGTGGGCGAGTTGCGCGGCGATATCGCCTTCGACAATGTGAGCTTCGAATATCAGGCTGGCGCGCCGGTGCTGAAGAACATCAGCTTTGAAGCTCCGGCGGGCTCGACGACCGCGTTGGTGGGATCGAGCGGTTCCGGCAAGAGCACGATGATCAGTCTGGTGATGAACTTCAACCAGCCGGGGAGCGGGCGCGTGCTGGTGGATGGACGAGATTTGCAAGAGCTGAAGATGCGCGAGTTTCGCTCGAACTTGGGCGTGGTATTCCAGGAGAATTTTCTCTTCGACGGCACCATCGCCGAGAACATCTCGTTCGCGCAGCCGGGTGCCACCCGGGCTCAGATTGAGGAAGCGTGTGCGATTGCTCACTGTTCTGAATTTATCGAGCGCTTTGAGAAGGGCTACGACACGATTGTCGGCGAGCGCGGCGTTAAGCTTTCCGGCGGACAACGGCAGCGTGTGGCGATTGCGCGGGCGATCCTGGCCGACCCGAAGATCTTGATTCTGGATGAGGCGACTTCGAGTCTGGATAGTGAGAGCGAAGCTTTGATTCAGGACGGGTTAAGGGCGTTGCGGCACGGTAGAACGACCTTTGTAATTGCCCATCGCTTGTCGACGATTCGCACGGCAAACCAGATTTTGGTGGTGGAGGCAGGCGAGATTGTCGAGCGCGGCTCGCATGCCGAATTGATGGCGATGGATGGGCGCTATCGCGATCTACACGATCGCCAGTACGCGTTTGAGCAGAATCAGTTCATCAACCCGGGCGAAGATTTTACGCTGCAACAAGCTGTTGCGGTCAAGTAAGTGACTAACTAGGAGAATCCAATGGCTGAAGAAGTTCAGAGTTATAAGAATCATGCGCGGTTCCATCCGCCCTTCCATTATGTACTGGCACCGATTGTGCTGATTCACTTTGTGTGGACGGCCAAAGTGTTCTTCAATAGTGCGAATTGGTACACCGGCGAACAGTTGATGCTGGCGGTCGGCTTTGTTGTAATGGCCGTTCTTACTCGGACTTGCGCGCTTCAGGCGCAGAACAGGACGATCCGGCTGGAAGAGCGCATGCGCTTTGAACGGATCTTGCCGTCGGAGCTGGCCACCAAGGCGTCCGACCTGCCGGTTGGACAGATCGTGGCGCTGCGTTTCGCCTCCGATGCCGAGCTGACCGGATTAGTTGGGCAGGTACTCGGCGGCAAACTGACGACCCAGAAAGAAATCAAAGAAGCGATCGTGAATTGGCGCCCTGACCACTGCCGGGTCTAAGTTCACATGCGCAAGCTAGCGGCTTGATTTGACGATCACGTAGACCAAGGCGACGACCATCAGCACCACGATGACATTGCCTACGATGAGCCAGGGGCTGATGCCTTTGAGAAAACCGCCCGGCGCGGCAACTGGCACCGCCGCCGGGACCGCCGGAGGCGCCGGTGCCGCCCCCGGCACAACGGGTTGCGAGAACAACGGCGCTTGCGCGGGCGGCGGAGTGTTTGACTTCGGAACAGGCACGCCGACGGCCGGGGCGGAGGCTGCGGGCGGAGCTTGCATCATTCGTGTGTAATCGCCGGGACCGGCTTGTGGCGGAGCTTGCGGAGTTTGCGGATGGGCTGCGGGTTGTGGGGACTTGAAAAAGCCCGTTGCCCCGTCGCCCTTCGATAGCGCGTTCGGATTCATGGGAGCACTGCCGGCCGACAGTGGACCGGCGGCTTGCGGCGTGACGTTGGCCGGCTGGCCCGAGCCGGGGCCGAAACCCGGTAAGTCATCCAGGGAAAAGCTTCCGCCCGAATACAACGAGGGGCCCGATACATTGCCGGCGCTGAACGAGGGGGTTCCGATATAGGGACCGTTGATTTGCCCCGAACTGGAGATCGACGGCGCGCTCATGCCGGGTAAGCTGACGGACGGTGCCGAATAGCTGGGCGTGCCGATCGGCGATTGTTGGAATGGCGAGCGAGCCGAGCTGCCGCTGGGTGCGGGCGGTGGTGGCATGTACTGGCCGTGTGCGCCCGGTGCCGGATTTGGCTGCGAAGGCGGGGGGGCAAATTGCGGGGCTGCCAAGGGCGGCGGGCTTTGCTGAAACGCCGGGGGTGTCGCGGGGGAATTGAACTGTGGCATGGGTGCGGGCGGAGCCGAGGTGCCCCCACCGAAGGGAGGCGGCGACGAGAGCGGCGAAGCTGCCGTCCCCATCGAAGCCGCACTGGGAGTTTGGAGTAACCGTGTAAAGTCGCCAGGACCGGGAGCGGGTGGGCCCGGTGGCGGCGCGTTGGGAGGCGGCAGGACGCTGGGCGCGTTGACTGCCTTAAACATGCGAGTGAATTCACCGGCTTGCTGCGAAGGCGGCGGCGCGATCGGATTGGTGATCGGATTCACAGGCGAGGGCGTATGGTCCATCAACGGGGATTGGAACATGCGCGTAAATTCGCCGGGATCTTTGGAGGTCTGCGCCGGAGGAGGGGCGAAGGCCGGGGCTTGCGGGGCCTGTGGGGCACGGGGTGTTTGGAACATCCGCGTGAATTCGCCCATGGCGGGAGCGGCTTGCGGAACCGGTGGCGGCGGCGCTGGTGGCGGGAACGCTGGTGGCGGGAACGCTGGTGGCGGGAACGCTGGTGGCGGGAACGCTGGTGGCGGGAACGCTGGCGGCGGCGCTGGTTCCGGCTGAGGCGGTGGCGCAGATGGCGCTACCGGTGGCATCGGCATCGTGAAGGTCGGCATCTCCTGAGTCGCGGCGATTGGCGGTGAGGGCGGAGGCGCAGTAAAACCACTGAATTTGAACGCCCCCGCCTGGGTTAGCGGGTCTGGCGTTTTGGCTTGCCCGAGCGATTTGAGCCAATCGAGAAAGCCCGCCCCGGCGGGTAGCGGCTTGGTGACGACGTAAGACTTGACGCCCTCCTGCACCACTTCCAAGATCTGCCGCTCGCCAAAACTAGCCGCTGCGAATTGTTTCTTGGCAAGCTCGAAGACGGCGCTCGCGTCCGGGCGGACGATGTGTACCCACACCTCCTCTCCGGTCATCTTGATCACGGCGCGATATGAGAGAGCGTCGGGCGAATCGGCGATGGGGGAAACAAGTTGGTATGTTGACTCGAAGGACATAGCTGAAAACCTAAGAAATCGTGCCTTTATGATAGCCTGAGATCTCATCAGCGATGAAGCAACTTTCTCGCGTTGTCTGGTCGGAAGGGATGCATCTGGCCCCGCACCACTTCCAGGCCCAGAAGCGCTATTTCGAGGATCTGATCGACTTCACGTCGCAGTCGCTCTATTACGCGGCCTATGGCTTTGCCGGGATTGAGTGGAGCGAAGAGGCGTTGAAGAACGGTCGCATCGAGTTGTTGCACGCTCGCGGCTTCATGCCCGACGGCTTGGCCTTCGTGATGCCCGAGTCTGACGCCCTGCCGGAAAGCCGCCCGGTTGCAGAGTTGATCAGCCCCGTTGCCCGTTACGCGACGATCTTTCTGGTGCTGCCACCCTATAACTCCGGTGGCGCCAATTGCAGCGATGAATCAACGCGCTTCTCCCCGAGCGAGCGCAAGATCGTGGACGAGAACGGCGGTACTGAAGAGCGCGACGTCACGCTGGGCCGCAAAAACTTCCGGCTTCTGCTTGATCAGGAAATGACCCCGGCACTGACCGGCATGCCGATCGGGCGGGTGATGCGCGACGGAGCGGGCAACCTGGTCTTCGATCCCGACTTCATTCCGCCGCTGGTTACGATCCAAGGCTCGCGCCGCCTGATGGTGATGTTAAACCGGTTGGTGGAGATCCTGAAGTCGAAAGGGACGGCGTTGCGGCCCGAGCGCGCCAGCGCCAAACTGGGCGGGATGAGCCAGCGCGATGTCGCCAGCTTCTGGTACCTGCATTGCATCAACTCCGCGATCGCCGATCTGCACCACATGTTCTCGGTCAAGAAGGGGCATCCCGAGGAGCTTTATCGCCAGCTTCTCAAAGTAGGCGGTGCGCTTTGCACCTTCAATCTCAAGCGCGATCCAGCCGACCTGCCGCTCTACAACCACGCCGAACCTGAGCGCTGCTTCCCGCAACTGGACACGCACATCCGCGAGGCGCTGGAGACAATCCTGCCGTCGAGCGCGATGCAAATCCCGTTGACTACCTACGCGCCGTACCTGCAAGAGGGCACCATCGCCGACGACCGCTGCATGGCAAAGTCCCGCTGGATCCTGGGCGTTCGCGCACAAACCGGAGAGAGCGTGCTGATCACGCGTGTGCCGCAGTTGATCAAAGTCTGCTCGCGTGATTTCATCGAAAGGCTTGTACAGTCGGCGTTCCCGGGATTGGAACTGCATCACATGCCCATCCCGCCCCCGGAAATTCAAATCAAAACCGAAATGCAGTATTTCACAATCTCTCGGACGGGCGCGTGCTGGCAGCAGATTGCCCGCGTCAAGCAGGTGGGTGTTTACGTGCCTGGGGAATTCCCCGAGGCCGAAGTGGAATTGATCGTGATCCTGGAGGCTTAGGGAATCGCCATGCAGAGTCCAAGTTTGATGGAACGCGAAACGCTGGCGGTAATCTTTCAAGAGCCGCTGACTGCGGTGGTCCGCGTCTGGGCCAATCCGCAGATGTCGCAGGACCCCTATGGCCTGCGCGAACACATGAAGACGGCGCTCAAGGCCTCCACCGAGGAGGCCCGGCGCAAGACATTCTCCGAGGAGGAGACCAAGCTGGCTACCTTTGCCGTGGTCGCTTATCTCGATGAGACAATCCTTACGCAGAATCAGCCGGCCTTTGCCGATTGGCGGCGGAAGCCACTGCAAGAGGAGTTGTTCGGCGTTCACGTCGCCGGTGAGATCTTCTTTCAAAACCTGGAAAACATCATTCGGCAGCCGGACAGCTTGCCAACCTCAGACTTACTCGAGATCTACGCCTTAGCCATCAGTCTCGGATTCGAGGGGCGCTACAGTGCGGGCGGAAAGGCGGAGTTGAAGCGCATCGTCGACGCCTGTATGGATAAGTGCCGGCGCATCCGCGGGGCCATGCCGCCGCTTTCACCGTCGGGAGAACTGCCGCCGCATGACGCCGTTCTGTCCACGCGCGACCCCTGGTTTGAACGGCTCGTCTATATCGGAGGTGGATTGAGCGTCATCGCCGTGCTCGCCTTCGTCGTTTATAAAGTCATGCTCGGCTCGGGTGCCGACGAACTTCGCGCGCTGGCGCAGGAATTGACTCGCAGGTAAGCCAGGAGTTACCCAGACATGCTCTTCTACGGAATTACCGCGCTGCTTTGGATCGGCTGGATGGTGTTGGGCTGGTACATGCCCAATTGGATCAGTCTTAAGGGTAAGGATGTCTGGTTTGTGCGACTGCTGTTCTGGGGCATCGGCAGCGCGATTGCCGGCTTTGCCATCTATTGGAAGATTGCCGCAGATCGCCGGAAGAGGGCGTTGGCGCTGGCCGGAGAGCAGGGCGCAGAACTCGATTTTGTACTGGCCGAGGCGGACAAGAAGTTACAGGCGACGGGCAGCAGCCTGCAGTCGATGCCGGTTGTATTTGTTATGGGCGCGCGCGGGTCTGCCAAGACGACTTTGATTACCCGCAGCGGACTGGAGCCCGAGTTACTCGCCGGGCTTGTTTATCAGGAAGGCAACCAGCTCGTGCAAACGCGCACGGCCAACGTCTGGCTGGCCAAGCAGACCGTCTTTGTCGAGGCTGCGCCCACCCTGCTTGAGAACGATAAGCTCTGGAACGCGTTTTCGCAGCGCTTTGCGCCCAGCGGAATGACCGCGCTGCGGACCGGGTCCAAACCGGCGCCCCGCAGCGTGTTGATGTTTGTCGGAGTGGAGGAGTTTTTCCAGCAGAATTCCAGCGAGGCGATGAGCGCCAAGGCGCGCATTCTCAATCAGCGATTGATTGAGATGTCCAAGATGCTGGGCTCGCGGATTCCGGTCTACGTGATGTTCACCAAGGCCGACCAGATGCCGAACTTCCCCAACTACGTCGCCTATCTCAGCAACGACGAAGTGACACAGGTATTCGGCGCCACGGTGCCGATCACCGACATGACGTCGCAGGGCGTTTATGCCGAACAGGCGGGCAAGAAGTATTCCGACCTGCTGGAGGAACTGTTCCGCAGCCTCGCCGAGCGCCGCGTGGGCTTGCAAGAACGCGATGCCAACCAACACGGGCGTCCGCCGGTATACGAGTTCCCGCGCGAGTTTCGTAAGTTGAAGCAGGCGGCGACGACTTTCCTTGTTGACTTATGCCGTCCCAGCCAGTTGGCTGTCTCCCCTTTCATTCGCGGCTTTTACTTCACCGGCGTCAGGCCCGTGCTTGTGTCCGACGCCGCTGGAACGCAGCGCCGGATGCCGCAGTGGATGTTCATCACCCGATTCTTCAGCGAAGTCTTGCTGAAGGACCGCGCGGCTCTCGGTGCGGCATCGGCCAGCACAAAAACCAACTTGACGCGCCGCTTGTTACTGGCAAGCGCTGGCGCGCTGGGTGTCATCGCGACCACGCTATTTACGGTCAGTTACTTCAATAACCAGGCGCTCGAAACGGAACTGCGCGACGCGTCCCGGGCTTTGCGCGGCGTGCAAGTTGCCCAGGGCGAGGTCCCAAGCATGGACAGCCTCACCAAGTTGGACCGGCTGCGCGGGGTGCTTGAACGCTTGCGTGGCTTTGAACGCGACGGCGCGCCGTTGATGATGCGCTGGGGCTTGTATACGGGAGAAACGCTTCTGCCCACCTCGCGCAAGCTGTATTTTGAGAGTTTCCGCAACGTGATGTTTGGCGAAACGCAAGCGGCCGTTTTGGATTTCATGCGCCGCCTGCCGCCATCCCCCGGCCCTCAGGACGATTACATCACCACTTACAACGCGCTCAAGGCTTACCTCATTACGACGTCGAATCCAGACAAGAGCTCCAAGTCCTTCTTGACTCCGGTGTTAGTCAAGTACTGGCAAGGGATGAGGCAAGTGGATTCAGCGCGCTTCGGCCTGATCGGTAAGCAGTTCGATTTTTACGCTGAGGAGTTACTGCAATCCAACCCCTTCTCAAGGGACAACGATTCGGGAACGATTGACCGCACGCGCCGCTTTCTGAAACAGTTCTCCGGTGAGGAGCGCTTATACAACGCGATTCTGGCCGAGGCCAACCGGGCCAACCCGACGATCAACTACAACAAGCTATACCCCGATGGAATGAAGGCGATGCGCGTCGAGAAGGAAGTGCAGGGCGCTTTTTCCAAAGACGGCTTTGCCTGGATGCAGGATGCTTTAAAGAACTTGCCGAAATACTTTGGCGGCGAAGCTTGGGTGCTGGGCGAAGAAGTCAAGATGAGCGTAAATCTGACGGAACTCGAGCAGCGCCTGCGATCTCGATATTACAAGGATTACGCCGACCAATGGAAGGCGTATCTCAAAGGCGTTTCGGTGTTGCGCTATGCGAGCCTGAAGGACGCATCCGAGAAGTTAAAGTTGCATTCAGGCAATCAGAGTCCCTTGCTGGCGGCCATTTACCTGGCGTCCAAGCACACTGCCGTTGCGGAGAAGACAATTTCCGATCAGTTTCAACCGACGCAGTTACTCGTGATTCCGTCCAGCGCGGGTCAACTGATCGGAGGCGACAATCAGCCCTACATGGGCGGCTTGCTCAACCTTCAAGGATCGATCGAACAGATTTCGGGCATGCCCGCAAGCCAGGCCGCCCAGGACCCGGCGGCTGCGCAGAGCTTGCAATTGGCGACAACTGCCTTACTTGCCGCGCGAAATGTGGCGCAGAAATTCCGTCCCGACCCGGTGGATAAGGTAGACGGGCAGGTCCTTACGATTATGGAGGCCCCAATCAAGTACGTTGAATCGTTCTTGCGCAGCCTCGGTCCGGCGGAGTTGAATGGCGCGGGTGCCGGGTTCTGTAAGAATTTCAGTGAGCTCATCTCCAAGTATCCGTTCAACCCGAACGGCAAGTCACAGGCGACGATCAGCGAATTCAATTCGATCTTTGCCCCACAAACCGGTGCCCTCTGGACCTTCTACGATTCGAAGCTGAAGGCCATGCTGGTGAATCAGGGCGGGGAATACCGTGCTGTTCCCGGCCCTTCGATGGCGCTGACGCCGCAGTTTGTGTCGGCCTTCAATCGATTTGCCGCCGTTACAACGACGGCTTATGGCATGAATCCCAGCCCCAACTTCCGCTACTCGGTTAAGATGAACGCCGAGATGAAGCGCGAAGTGCGCTTGGCCATCGACGGCCAGAGCGGCGAGTTTAAGAACGCCGCCAGCCCCGCCAAATCCTTCGTCTGGAACGGTCAAGGGGTGGGCGTGCGCACGACGATCGTCGGCGGCGGCACGGTTAGTTTTGACGGGCCCCTAGGCGTGTTTCAATGGTTTAACGATGCGGAACGTTGGAATCAGAATTCGGCCACCTCGCACACCGTTCTCTGGTATCAGCGCTCCGGCACGAAGATCATGACCGATGATCAAGGCAAGCCCTTGTCGATGATACTCGACCTTGACATGGCGATACCGTTATTCCGTAAAGGCTATTTGGCCGGGTTGCAATGTACTAGCAACGTGGCCCGCTCCGGCAACTGATGCAACAGCAGCAGCTAGGCAAGTATAAGTTCGAACAATTCCTCGGGGGAGGAATGTCGCACGTCTATAAGGCGCGCGATACGCTGATCAACCGAACCGTCGTCGTCAAAATTCTGACCGACAGCGGCATGTTAGACGACGACACCAAGAAACGCTTTCTGCGCGAAGCCCAGACGGCCGGATCGATCTCGCACGAAAACATCGTCCGCGTCTACGATTTTGGTGAACATGAGGGTCGGCCCTACATGGTCATGGAGTATTTGCAGGGTAATGACCTGCGGGCCTCGATCCAGCAGGGCCAACTCACAACCGTTGAGGAGAAGCTGAAAGTTCTCGTGCAACTGGCGCGCGGGATGAAACACATCCACGACCTTGGCATCATCCATCGGGACCTCAAGCCCGACAACGTCTTCATGAGCTTGGCGGGTAATGTGAAGCTGATGGATTTTGGTATCGCCAAGACCAAAGACCTTTCGATCACGCGCACCGGTTACACGCTGGGCACCCCGTATTACATGTCGCCCGAACAAGTGACGTCGAAGGATGTTACAGAGAAGGCCGACATTTACGCCTTCGGGATCGTGATGTTTGAGCTCTTTACTGGGACCAAGCCATTCAAGGCCGAAAATGTCAACGAGGTGTTTTTCAAAATCCTCAACGAGCCCCTCGACCCACAGGCTCTCATTGCCGCCAAGGTGCCCACCAGCGTCGTCGATCTCGTTAAGCGTTGTACCGAGAAAGAGGCGCTCAAGCGGCCGGCTGATTTTGCCGTGATTGTCCGGGACATTGAGGCCGTGCTTAGGACCTTTGAGACCGGCGACATGAAATCGATCACCAAGCTCACCGAGCCCAAGCCGGAGATCCCCAAAGTCGTGTGGATCGTCGGCGGTGCCGCCGCCTTGGTGATGATCGTCCTGCTTGCTCTAAACGTTATTCCCAGGGGCGACACCGGCGGCGCTCCCAAGAAACGGGATTCCGGACCGGTGGCCCAGGAACTCCCGGCCAAGCTATCAACCGCGACGGGCGAAATGGTGCTGGTCAAAGAAGGGGATTTTTTGTTTGGGAAGGAAAACGAGAAGCGATCCTTAAAGGCTTTCTACATCGACACGTTTGAAGTTACGAACGAGAGTTACAAGCGATTCGCCGCCGAGCGTAACTGGCCGTTGCCCGATAACTTCCTGGCCGACGACGCCTCAAAGAAGCTACCCGTCGTCAATGTGACTTTTTCCGACGCAAGAGAATTCGCCATTTGGGCCGGTAAACGCGTGCCCTATGCCGCCGAATGGGAGAAGGCCGCGCGGGGCACCATGGGACGCACCTATCCTTGGGGCTATGAGCACTTACCGGAAATGGCTATCGTACAGGACAATCCCTCACTCAAAGGTCCGAAAGGTCCTCTCGAGGTCGGTAGCTGGCGCGATTCGCAAAGCGCCTATCTGGCGATGGATCTGGCCGGAAACGTTTTCGAGTGGGTGGATGAGCGCACCAAGCCCAGCCTGGGCGCTCTTCGCTCCTTCGCCACGATCATGAAGCCCGCGCCGCTTGAGACGGACCTGTGGGTGCAGATCCGCGGCGGCAGTTATTTCCGCCCCCTGTTCAAGGACGCGAGTGTCGACTTCTCCGCTGCGCCTGCCAACTACAAAGCGCCCGACATCGGCTTCCGCTGCGTTGCCGACGTGGGCGCGAAGCCGCGGTGATTCGGCTACCCTAAAGGCATGCCGCAAGCAGCCGCTCCGGTGCCGGTCGAGGAATAGTTGGCGATGGATCGCAAGCCGAATTGCGACTACATCGATGGCGTACTCGCGGAGCGAGCGATGCCGACTTGGGACCACAGGCAAATCCAAACTCGAATTATCGTTTTGATGGACCGCCTTTTCCCCGCTTTCAGCGTCGGGCCGGAAGTGACTGTGAAAGTCCGGGAAGGGAGGTATTGGGTGCCTGATTTGGTTGTCCAGGCAAAAGCTTCCATTCAAAGTCTCTATCCTTCCGTCCCCGTCCACCTTTGCGTGGAAATCATGTCGCCAGAAGATCGGTTCAGCGCCACCTCGGCGAAGTGCGAGGCATATTACGCCTGGAGCGTATAGACGGTTTGGATCATCGATCCGCAGAAACGGTGCGCATGGAACTACATGGCGAACGACGGCCCGCACGAGGTCCTCACCTCCGGCCACCTCACGACCGACCCGATCTCCATCCCTCTGGCCGATATCTTCGCCGCCCTCTAGCTTTCAGTGGCGATACTCGGAACAATCCGCAGCCATTTCCGTTATGATCATTGAAGCCTTTGGAGACTAAATGAGCATTCTCGATAACCTAAAATCATTTGCCGCAAAGCAATTTATTGACGTCATACAGTACGTCGAGCCGGAAGACGGAATCCTTAGCTATCGTTACCCGATGCAGGATATGGAGATCCAGAACGGGGCGAAGCTGACGGTTCGCGAGAGCCAGATGGCCGCCTTCGTCAACGAAGGGCAGGTAGCCGACATCTTCGGCCCCGGGCTCTACACACTCAACACGCAGACGATTCCGATTCTGACCAATCTCAAGAATTGGGACAAGATGTTCGCCTCGCCCTTCAAGAGCGACGTCTATTATTTCTCCACGCGGACGCAAGTAAATCAGCGCTGGGGCACCACGCAGCCAGTCACGATCCGCGACAAGGATTACGGCATGGTGCGCCTGCGCGCCTTTGGCATTTATTCGTGGCATGTCTCCGATCCAAAAACCTTCCACAGTAAAATTTCGGGCACGCGCGATCTCTACCGCTTGGCGGAGATCGAAGGCCAGCTTCGCAACAATATCGTTGCCAACATTTCCAACGCCTTTGCCGCCTCGGGCGTACCGTTTCTGGACATGGCCGCCAACCAGATTGAAGTGGGCAAGGCGATGGCCGCAACGCTTCAGCCGGAATTTGCCGCCCTCGGTCTGACGCTGGACACAATGGTCGTCGAGAACCTCAGCCTTCCCGAGGAGCTGCAGAAGCTGCTCGACGAGCGCATTGGCATGAACATGATCGGCAACATGGGTCAATACACGCAATTCAAGACGGCGCAGTCGATCTCAATCGCGGCCGCCAACGAGGGCGGTCTGGCCGGTATCGGTGCCAGCCTTACCGCGGGCATGGGTATGGCCAGCCAAATGGCGGGTGCCTTTGCCGCCGCAAATCAACAGGCGCAGACACCGCCTCCGCAGCCTCCTCCTCCGGTTGCTCCGGTCGTCGCGGCAGCCGCCGTGGGTGCCGCCGCCGCGATCAGTGGCGAAACCAAGTTCTGCATGAACTGCGGGAACAAGATCCCGAAGGCCGCAAAGTTCTGCGGCGAATGCGGCAACAAGCAGCCAGACGCTTAAGATGACTGGTTGCGAGTGGGTGATCGAGGCTCACGGTTGCAACGCGGTGGGCCTCTCCGACCAAGCCACCTTGGAACGGTTATTCACGACGCTGGTCGACGGGATGAATTTGCATCCCGTCGCTCCGGCGCTGTGGCACCAATTTCCGGGTTCCGGCGGCATCACGGGCTTGCTCCTGCTCAGCGAGAGCCATCTTGCTTGCCACAGTTTTCCTGAATATTCCTCGCTTTGCCTAAATGTGTTTTGTTGCAAGCCCCGGCCGGAGTATGATTTCAAGACGGCCCTGCATTCTTTGTTGGGTGCCACTAAGATTTCCGTGCGCAAACTCGAAAGACCCTACGGCGAATGAGTCAGGTATCGCAGAACTGTCCGCAATGCGGCGCGCCCGTTGTCTTCCGCTGGTCTCAAGCGGTGCAGACGACCTGCCCCTACTGCAGCAGCATTCTTGTGCGCACCGACGTCGATCTCGAAAAGGTCGGTGTCGTTTCTGACTATCCGCTAGATCCGAGCCCCATCATGATCGGCACCGAGGGCGTCTACGACAACAAGCCTTTCGTAGTCATTGGGCGGATTTGCTACGAGTACGACGGGGGCGGTTGGAACGAATGGCACATCGTCTTCAATACGGGCGAATCCGCGTGGCTGTCCGACGCCCAACTGGAGTACACCGTCACTAAGTTACTGCCCTGGGCCCCGGCATTGAACGGACAAAAGCTTGACGCGGGAACGATGGTTGACGTCGGCGGGGCTTATTACACGGTGACCACGCTGACGAATGCCAACTACCGGGCCGTGGAAGGCGAATTGCCCTTTCAGTTTTGGGACAAGACCGTTTGCCGTTTCATCGACCTCCGCAGCCAGGATGAGCGTTTTCTGACGATCGACCATACTGAAGCGCAGCCCTTGTTGTTCGGAGGCCGCACCGTCGGTTTTGACGCTCTCAAGCTTACGAATCTCCGTCAATTCGAGGGTTGGTAAACGATGCCCGCCGAACGTCCTCAGCCAAAAGTTCGAGCCATATCCTGCCCCAACTGCGGGGGTTCGGTGGAGCTGCGCGGCATGGGTTCCAGCCTTCACGCCACTTGTATCAATTGCCTCAGCGTGCTGGACGTGTCCCACCCAGCGGTCCAGATTGTCCAGACTTTCGACAAAAAAACCCGCCGTTTTCTGCCGAAGATCCCCCTGGGCACGCGCGGCAAGATCGACGGTAAGCTATACGAGGTCAACGGTTTCCAGACTCGCGCTCTCTATGCCGATGGCGACGAATATACCTGGGACGAGTATGTCCTCTACAACCCGTTCCACGGATTCCGTTATCTATCCGAGTATCAAGGCCACTGGAACGATATCGTTTCGCTTCCGCGCCTCCCTGTCGGGTCGATGAGTGGAGTCACGGTGGATGGCGTGACTTACAAGAAATTCCAGACTGCCGCCACAAAGACGATTTTTGTCATGGGTGAATTCCCATGGCGCGTACAAGTTGGCGACGCCGTGGCCGTCGAGGACTATGTCAGCCCCCCGGCTTCGGTGTCCAGAGAGGGCCTCGAAGGCGAGTTCACCTGGAGCCGGTCTACCTACATCGACGGCAAACAAATCTGGGCCGCCTTCCAATTGAAGGGCGAACCGCCCGCCCCGCAAGGCATCTATTCCAATCAGCCCAACCCGCTCCCGCCTGCCAGCGGCATGTGGAAGCTGATGGGCCTGTTCAGCGTTTTGCTGCTGGTGGCAATGGTCGTTTCCCTCGTCTTTCATAGCAACAGCAAGGTCTTCGAGTCGAAGTATTACTTTATTCCCGGTTCAGCGGAGCCCAGCTTTGTCACGCCTGTCTTTGACATGCCCGGCGGCGACAAAAACGTTCAAATCGACATCAAGACCGATCTCGAAAACGATTGGGCTTTCTTTAGCTTCGCTCTCATCAACGAACAAACCGGCATCGCTTATGACTTCGGTAAAGAAGTCAGTTACTATCATGGCCGCGACTCTGACGGCTCATGGAGCGAAGGGGACCGCGGCGACAAAGTCACGATTGGCGGCGTGCCCGGCGGCAAATACTATCTGCGCGTGGAACCGGAAATGGAGAAGACGTTAAGTTCTCCGGTCTTTGGCGGCAAGCGTGTCAATTATCAAGTCACCGTCGTCCGCGACGTGCCCGTGATTTGGCCCTATTTTCTCGCCTGGCCGTTTCTGTTAATCCCACCGCTTTTCGCTACCATTCGCCGCTCAAATTTCGAAACGAAGCGCTGGGCTGAATCCGATCCAAGCGGCGCCTCCGGCGACCCAAACACTTCCAAGGAGGACGACGATGACTAAGTTCTATGGCGGCTACGGTTTAATCCTGACCGCTCTCTCCAGCGTTCTGGCTTTCAAGGGTTTCGTCATGAATCGAGGCGACGAAGTGCGCAATGTGCCGCGCAGCGTTCGCGACAATCCGGGCTCCTATCGCTCGGTGTATTCCAACTACCACCACTACACAGGAGGCAAATAAGACAATGACCGGCTTTCATATCGAAGCATTTATCAACGCCTTCGTCTACGCGATGCTGGGCATCGTGATTTTCGCGGCCAGTTTCATGATTTGGGACAAGATCACGCCCTATGATCTTTGGAAGGAAATCATCGAGGGCAAGAACATCGCCCTCGCCATCATGGTTGGGTTTATGAGCCTCGGCATGTGCATCATCATTGCCGCCGCCGTTCACTAAACGCCCCCAGATGGCTGTAGCGTTATTTCTATCCGTCCTTCTGATCGCCGCCTGCGGCTTGATCTATGAACTGATCGCGGGGACGCTCGCCAGCTATTTGCTGGGCGATAGCATCCTCCAGTTCTCCACCGTCATCGGCAGCTACCTTTTTGCCATGGGCATCGGTAGCTGGATGAGCCGCTATATTACTAAGTCGTTGGTCGCCCGGTTCATTACCATCGAGTTGATGGTCGGTCTTGTCGGTGGCTTCTCCAGTTCGATCCTCTTCCTTGCTTTTGCCTACACTCAGGCCTTCCAGTTGATTCTGTACCTACTCGTTGTTTTAGTCGGTATCCTCGTCGGGCTTGAGATTCCGCTACTCATGCGTATCCTCGAGGGGCGGTTTCAATTCCGCGATCTCGTCGCCCACGTTCTCACCTTTGACTACCTCGGCGCTCTTGGCGCTTCGCTGCTGTTTCCGTTGGTCTTGGTGCCCAAGATGGGTCTCGTGCGCGGGGCGCTGCTCTTCGGCATGGTGAACGCCGGCGTCGCGCTCTGGAGCACCTGGCTTTTTCGCGATCAACTGCCCCGCCGCAATGGCCTCCGAATGTCTTCCATTTTGGTGCTGGCGGCGCTAACGGCGGGGCTCTTTGCCGCCGATCGGGTCATGGCCGCAGCCGACGAGAACCTCTACGCCGACGAAGTAATCCTCAGCCGCCAAACCCGATACCAGCGAATCGTTTTGACCCGCTTAAAGGATGACGTCCGGCTCTTCTTGAGCTCCCATCTGCAGTTCTCCTCGCGCG
>JANXUM010000620.1 GCA_025356215.1 Bryobacter sp.
CCCCTTCAATAACTCGTCCAGTACCTCTGGCTTGATGTTCATCGCTTCTCCTCTTTCATTGTCGGAGAACTGCGTTTACACAATCCTTTGTACACCCTCTTTGTGGCTTCAACCAAGTACGGTACATCTCGGACATGGATACGACTCGAAGCACCGTCAATATCTCCATCACTCCGGAATGGGATGTCTTCCTCCAAGGCCGGGTCCAGTCGGGCCGATATCAGACGACTAGCGAAGTCGTTCGCGAGGCGCTTCGTCTGTTGGAGCGCCATGAACGGGAACGCGACGAAGTTTTCCTTCAAGTGAAAGCTAAACTCCAGCGAGGCGCGGACGAAGCCGACCGAGGTGAGCTGCTCGATGGTGACGAAGTCTTCGATGAGTTGCACGAGATGATCGACGAGCGTAGGCGCGCCAAGGTTGCCAATCGGTGAAGCGCCTCTTTGAACTTACGCCGGAGGCCAAAGGAGACCTCAAAGAGATTTTTCTCGACATTTCGGAAGACAACCTCGACACTGCAGAACCTGGGCCGCTCACCCGGCATCGGCCACTACCATGAGGAACTTCTATTCATACGTTGTTGCCTACGTTTGGGAAGCAAGACCGGTTAGGTGATTTCCGTCGTCAATGGCGCACGGGATCTTACCGTTTTCCTCACTCTCCGGTTGGCGAACTGAGTGAGAGCCGGACTGCGATCTCGGCAGCCGTGGGCCGATGAGGCCATAGCGGCCATCATTCGAATTACGGATGGCTGCTGAACGGCTCCTGACGCAGATGGGGCGAGTTCTCGAAATCAACTCGTTGCGAGATGTGACGAAGGCGGTAGTGAAAGCGGTGCGGGCCCGAATGTTAGGAACGGCTTTCGCTCCCGGTCTGTGGCAAGTCTCAAATTACTTTTCCGCCGTCTTGCGGTACAGTTCCACTGCGCGGTCCCAACGCCCCCGAAGCATTGCCGGCTGTCGGCGCTTCGCCGGCTTAGCTGATATTGGGGCGACAACGTGAACTCAAAGGGCGCGACCGACGGGTGTGGTCCATCCTCTCGCACTTTGGGAAGTGCGGCGGCGCGGGTACCCGCGCGATACTTCCTCAATTCCGCGCGCGTGTCCCGATACCAGGGCTCTTTCAAGCGCAGCAGGTTTGCAAAGCTCCGCGCCGGGTTCAACCAGCTCCGGACCATCATAGGGGCGTGTAGATTCTCGAAACGATCCTCAAACCGGTGGATGACAAATCGGTCCAGGGCGTCTTCGGCAATCATCCAAGCGGTGCCGACTGTCGGCGTCGCCACATGATCGACGAAGCCTTGCTGCGGGTACTGGCGCTGGATCTTGCCGATCGAGGCCTCGCTCAGCGGCCCGATTTCAAACTGGGTGCTGTAGGCCCAGGAATAGGCCGTCGCTCGCAGCCGGCTCTTCCAGTAGAACGAGTGATTGCCAAACTCCGCCTTTCGATACTTGCCGTCGTTCTGCACCCAAAGGTATCCCGCCACCGCCCCGTGCATGGGATGGCCGCCGTAATTTACGTAGAACGGATCGCCGTCGGCCCAACCGTGCAGGTTCGACAGGGCATTGTAGTAGCCCTTCCAAATCTGCAAAGCGTTGTGTTTGGTAGTGCTTGTTTAGTTGAAGGGTAGGGTTCGGGTGCCGCCGGGCAGGCCGTGGATGTAGATGAAGCGCCCCCGGGCCTCGCTCACCAACTTACGTCCGTATCGCGCCTCCAGGAGCTTTTCCAGTTGAGCGTCGGTGAGAGATACGGTTGTCGTCACGGTCTTGCCGGTCTTGCGTACCCGGCTTGTGGCGGGTAGATCGATCGACACAAGCTCGCTGGAGCGGGTCTTCAAGCGTTGGGCGGCTACCAGCACGCCCACCATTTTCTCGAGCTGCGCGGCCTTTTCCTCGGTGGGTGCCTCCATTTCGAGGTTGATCTCAAGGGCGTCGCTGACGCTCAGCCCCAGCAGCACCCCGTCCATTTCCTTCCCCAACAACTGGCTGGCATCCAGGCGCTTTCGCGCCGCCACACGCGGAACATCCACACAGTTGTTAGCCTTAGCACGGTTAAGCACCGGCTTTTTCTTCACGACTGGCTTCTTCTTGGCAGTCTCGGCCCCCAAAGCGGCCAGCGCAAGCAAAAGACAGACAAGGATTCTCATCTAGTCATCATCTACCCGCGGGATGGGTTCGGCAATGGTACGGTCTGCATAGAACGGACCGAGCTCCCCCGTTTGCCACGGAGCGCGCGCAAATCATTAAGCATTCTTCGTATTGACGGCAACTGGGTCCCTGACCTAAAGGTTGTTCCAGCCTTGACCGATTTCTCTCTGGAGGGAGAAACTAATCGTTTCAGTTTTTCCGGCTGGTAATGGTACTATCGAACTTCGAAGTGGATCGGGAATTTGAATGGAGTCGAATTTCTATCCTCGTTGTATCGGCTATCGCAGTAACAGCTATCTCACTGGAGGGATACTTATTATGAAAAAATTTCTTTTGGCCGTCACCGCAATCGCGGCGATGTCCGTAACAACCCAGGCGTCAACCATTCAGGTTGTCTGCTCGGGTCTTCTCATCAGCCTTGGCCAGTCGGCCAACGGCGGAGCCGGCCCTTCGCAGGCTTGCCCCACTTTTAGCGCTCTCGGTCTGGTGGCCAGCGGCGGCACCTTCAACCTATCCGCTGGCAACAACGCGGTTCTTGACTATCAGTTCGATTACACAGGGTTACAGGGCACTGGGATCACCGTGACCGAAAGCTTCACCAACTCCCTGAACGGCATCAACCCCATGACCTCGAACTCCGCCTTGAATAAATACCGGCAGGTTTCCACGGGCTGGGGAGCGGACGCGGGCGCAGTGATTCTAGACTTGGTGCCGGTCAACCTCGGCAATCTCACCAACGGTCAAGCGTTTACGCTTACCGGCACGGCAAACCAGACTGGCAACAACGGCACCAATTTCGTCAATGGTGCGTCGATCAACTATAAGATCACCTACACTTACGATTTCACGCCCCGCTCCGGCGTACCGGAGCCCAGTACCGTCGCTCTGATCGGCGCGGGTCTGGTTGGCCTCGCCAGCGTGGCTCGTCGCCGCCGCTAGGCTAGAAACGGCTAGTTCAAAAAGGCAAAGCGCCCGGCGCGGATTCTATCCGCAGCCGGGCGCTTTCTATTTCTGTGGGGAAAAGTGTGGACCTGCCCCCTAGGAGGGACTTGTATTAATTGACATCGCAGCATTTGCCGCGTTGTCCGTAACTACCCAAGCCGCTTCGATTCCAGTTTTAGGCTCTGGAATTCTGATTGGCCTCGGGCAATCGACCACCAACACCACCGCGCCAACTCAGCTGTGCCCCTGCTTCTCTACCGTCGCATCCGGGTTTTGAAAAGCGAGCCGCTACAACCTCAGCGCGGCTCTAAACCTCGCTTTTGATTCCGAAATCGATTACATCGGCCTACGAGGAACCTGCATTACGTTGAGGGAGAGCCATTCATCGAATGACGGAAATATCGGCGGGCCTTCGGCGTGAGTTCAACCTCGCTCTGCCAATACCGTCAAGTTTCTGCGGGTCTGGTAGGCTTGACCAGTGTGGCTCGCCGCCGCCGCTAGAATTTGGTTCATCCCTTGTCCTGTAAGGCCCGGCACGGATTTTCATCCGCCGCCGGGCCTAATCATTTGAGCCAAGCCCAGCCGAACGATGACACTTAGAACACACTCGCACTACATACCAATTACGGTCGCTGCGGTGGCCCAGTACGCCGTATGCCAAATGGCAAAAACCCGCTCTATCCACCGTACTGGTCTAGTACTTTGTTGAGTTTAGCGGCGAGAAAAATACAGTGCACCCTCCGAAAACGTCTTGACGATCTCAGTGGGATTACCTATACTCGACATGAGCGGGTGATAGGTGTGAGCCTGAACCCGACATCAACTATCTCTTAGGAGGGATAACTTTTCATGAAAAAAATCCTTTTGACAGTCGCTGCTCTCGCCGCGATGTCCATTTCGTCCCAGGCCGCGACCATCCAGGTTGTTTGCTCGGGTCTTCTTATCAGCCTCGGTCAGTCCTCCAACGGCACTGCCGGTCCGTCCCAAGTTTGCCCGACCTTTAGCGCGCTTGGCCTCACCCAAGCCGGTGGATCCTTCACGCTGTCGGCCGGTACCAACACGGTTCTCGACTATCAGTTTGACTACACTGGCCTCCAGGGTACGATCACTGGCTTGAGCGAGAGCTTCACGACCGCCAACCCCGCCACGGGTCCGATCAACACCACCAGCAGCACCCTCGCCAGCTATCGTCAGATCAGCTCCGGTTGGGGCGTCGACGCTGGAGCCAACACAACTGGCCTTACCCCGGACAGCCTGGGTAACCTCACCAACAGCCAAGCCTTTACGGTTTCCGGTTCTGCGACGCAGAGCGGCAACAATGGAGTCAACTTCGTTAACGGTGGTTCCATCAACTTCAAGGTTACCTATACCTATGACTTCGTTCCTCAGTCCGGCGTTCCTGAGCCCAGCACCGTCGCCCTCATCGGCGCCGGCCTTGTTGGCCTCGCGAGCGTTGCTCGTCGTCGTCGCAGCTAGTAGTTGTTCTCAACAACAATCGGAAAGGCCGCGCGCAAGCGCGGCCTTTCTTTTTTGTCCCAGCCCATGCCCAACCGCATTCTCGCCCTAGCCGCCTTTCTCTCCACCGCGTTTCTCACCTGGTTCTTTACCGCCCATCTGCTTTCTCCCAGCCTGGACGAGGGCATCTATCTCAACGGAGCCCACCGGATTCTTCAAGGACAAGTTCCTTATCGTGACTTCTTCGCCTTCACGGGCCCCATCCTCTATTGGACCGGCGCGCTGGCCGAGTGGCTGGGCGGACCCGCCATTCCCAATTTACGAATTGTAACGGCTACCGCAATTGGCTTCACCGCGGTAGGGATTTTCTATTTGGCGAAGCGACTCGGGGGCCAGCCCGCCGCCATCACGGGTACACTCTTCTGGTTTGCAATCACGATCGACCTTTGGCACCGTCTGGAGTTGAACCATCGCTGGCTCAGCGGCGGGCTGATGTCGTTGGCGGGTGTGCTGTTGTTTTGCGCCCCCCGCCCCTCCCGCGTTCAATTTGGCGCCGCCGGTGCGTTGATTGCGCTGGCCGCCTGGACTACCCCCAGCTTCGCCATCGCCATCGTCATCTTGTTTCTTTATTTCTTGATTTCCAGCCGCACGGCCGCACTTGATTTTACGATTGGCGTTGCGATTGCGGGCGTTATCCCAGTCGCCGTCCTCGGCATGCAAGGCGCGCTGATTCCGTTCTTTGAAAACCTGATGTGGGCCAGCTCCAACTACTCGACAGCCAATAAATTCAGCTTCGGTTACACGTTTAGCCAAATCCCGTTGCGCTATCAACTGCACGTCTATTCGAGCGTTGGAATCGTGCCGGTTGTCTTCGCTCTTCTGCTGGGGCTCCGCGTTTGGCGCAAAGACCAGGAGCTGGATCTGCCGCTTGCCTACACCGCCGCCTTCTTTATGACCTCCTACCCCAAGTGGGATGCCAACCAGTTGCTGTTTGTCAACGCGGCGTTTATCGCCTGTGCCGCCGGCCTCTTCTTCCGCTATCTTCCCGCCCGCTTGGAGCCCATCGCCACCGGCCTGATCAGCGTGCCCTGCGCCTTTGTGATTTTGAATCTCTGGGGCCTCAGCGGCATGCAGATGCCCTATGCTTCGCGCACTGGAACTCTATACGGCATCGCCCCGAACGTCTCGGCCATGGAGAGGATTGAATCCGTTATCCCGGCCGGTGCCACCGTCTTTGTCTACCCCTACATGACAGAGCTGTATCCGCTGCTGCGAGTGACGA
>JANXUM010000008.1 GCA_025356215.1 Bryobacter sp.
GTCCCGGCGATCGTGTCGACGGATGGCGAGGGACGGGTGATGTGCCGGGTAACGAATGCGAGGAATGACGAGGCGCGGGTGGTGGTGCGGGGGCGGAAGCGGTAGCTCGCCTATCAACTTTTGGATTCGGAGGAACCGTTATCCCTTGGTTTGATTCCGGCGAGTTTCGTCGGGATGTTTTTGCCTTCCTCGCCAAGTGCCGAACAAATCTTTTGAACGTATAGGCGTGACCTGCCCCCGAAAACCGCACACTACAACTTACAACGCTTAACCTTTCACGCCAATGCTTAGCTGGGAAGGAGGGGTGGAGTACTAGACGCGCCGTGTCCGCCCGAATCGGGGCGGGCTTTCACCCGTTCAAGGTGCATATCGAAAGTCTCCAGAGCGAGGTAGCGCATCTCAGTGGAAAAACCAGATGCCGAGCAGACTGAGCCTGTTCGAAGGTAACTTGGATTTTACGGGTAGTCTCGATCGCGGAACTCTCAAGACGCATTGTGTGGTCCGCAACGGAGCGCTCAAAGTCGCGGTTGCCCTGCTCCCGAAACCGTTTACCGTGCTCGTCAACGATGCCCTTAACTTGAAGCTCGCGGGCGGGCGGCCCTTATGCGGCGGCGTAGTGAGAGCCACCGAAATGAGTGAGGTTCGTTTTGGGGGATTCCGGCGATCACCATCGGTTTCACCGCAGTCGTGCGTGTGAAATGGTGGGCGCGCAGGGACTCGAACCCCGGGCCTCCTGCGTGTGAAGCAGGCGCTCTAACCAACTGAGCTACGCGCCCCGAAATCTACGGGCAGATCTTTAGTATACCCGCTATTCGACTTTGCCCGGAATCGGCTTGCGCTGATACCAGGAACGCCGGTCGAGACGAGCGTCCACCGCCACGTCAAAGAAGCCGTAGGCCATCTCTTCCCAGCTTTGCTCGCCCCAGCGGACTTCCGCCTTCGGGTCCGGGTTCGCCGGGTTGTTCGGCGAGTTGTCAAAAGTGCTCGTAATCTCGATCTTCTGGCCGCGCTTGAGTTCCATCGGCTTGGCCAAGTGGTAAGTCAACTGCCAGTTGAAATCGTACTTATTCACCTTGAGCAACGGCTCGCGCTTATCTCCGTCGAGTAAGTTGTACTCAAAGGCCTTGCCACGCACGTGCATGTGCGGGAAGAAGTTCAACATCGTCGCATCATTGGGAATCGTAAAGGTGCCCACGGTCTTGTATGCGGGGTCGCCGGGGGGGATCACGAAGTTGTCGCTGCCCGCGATCAGGGTCATGATGCGCTGCTCGGGGGGCTGCTTGGCGAAGACCATGCCGATCTTGGTCTGATCGACCGTATCCGTCTTGTTGGATGTATAGTGCATCTGCATAACTAAGTCGGAACCGGCCGGGATCAGCTTGGCTTGGTTCGGCTTCCACATGTCGGGCAAGTTACCCGGCGTGTAAGTATGCAGGATCTCATTGCCGCCGCCGCCGACGTCCAGGCGACGATCTTTTCCGCTCCGATTGGGCACGAAGGGAACAAGCGGCTCTACTTCGCGAAGCCACTTGGAACTGGGGTCGCGAATAAAGATGACGGCGTGGTGAACCACGCTGCGATCCGACGGACGGGCCTCGACCATGTTGACCCACTTGTCTTCTGTAAAGCCAGTGGGAATGATGATGTATTGATAGTCGATCTTGGAGTTGGCCGGGATGGGGAAGGGCTTGGCCATACCGACAACGGCGTCGGGCTTGGGGATGTTCCAGCCTTCGACAAAGGCCTTGGCCGGGAGCTTGGCTTTGGCGTCGCCAGCGGGCATGCCGGCGTCGGCCCAGGCGGCCAAAGTGTCGATCTGCGCCGGCGTCAGTGAGCGGTCGTTGGCGAAGTGGCCCACGGCGGGATCCGCAAACCAGGGCGGCATCTTGCGGGTGGCAACGCTGGCCTTGATTGCCTTGCCCCAGGGCTTGGCCTGTTCATAGGTCATGAGCGGCATCGGGCCAATCTCACCGGCACGGTGGCAGTTTTGGCAATTGGCCTGGAGGATGGGCTCGACGTCCTTGTAATAAGTGGCGGAAGGCTTGGGGGCGGCCGCGAGAAGCGAGGCGAAGATGATGGAGGCAGCGAACAATTTCATGCAGTAAGACACACTTCCAGTTTAGCCTGAGGTGGAGATCAGGGCGGCAATCCTCTTCATCAGTAACGACGCTGCGTCGGGCGCGGTACCCAATTCGGTGGGCTGAACCGGCGCACCGAAGCGAATGACGAAGCGGCCATTTTCGGAGACGCCCACCGGGACGGCGGGCCAGCCACGCTTGGCCATCAAGGCGACGAAGCGATCGACGCCGGCCAGCGGTGGGTGGAGTTTACCGGCGGCACCGGCAACGCCTTCCGGGAAGATGCCAATGGGCCGCTGGAGGGTTGGTTCGGCTTTGAGAATCCTCTTGATTGTGGCGGCGGTGTATGCCGGGTTAGCGCCGGCGAAGCTGACTGGGAAACAACTGAGCGCGTGCGCGACTTTGGGCAGAAGGATGTCACCGGGCGAGGGCATGCTCCAGGGGCCGAGCTGGATACGTGGCCAGTTGGCGGTGACCATCCAATGCACGGGCGGATCGATTTGGCGACCGTATCGATCGGCAACGGCTTGGGTGAGGGCGCTGGCGACGTGGACGATCCAGAGGCCTTTGCGTTGATAGTGATTGGCGACCAGCAAAAAGCGCGGGCTGGGCGGGAGATGTTCGAGGCCTTCAAAGACGGGGCCGGGGATCATCTTGGCGACAATTTTGCCGGAAAAATCGTCGACGTTGCGGCATGTGCCTTTGGCGATGTGCGGCCAGAGACTGTATACCTGATCCCAAGGGACTGGATATTGGATCATGCGAGCTTCTTGATAGTAGGTCCGGAGACGCCGTCGGGAAAGAGCGGGTGCTCGGTGTCGGCTTGCCATTTGCCAGCGCCGTCAAGGGCGCGGGCTTCAATCCATTGCGCACCATTGGGAACGATAAGCTCGCCACGCCAGCGGGTGAGCGCGTAAGGAGAGATCGGGGTCTCCAGATCGACCGCAGTCCAGACGCCATTGTTGGGGCGGACCTCGACACGTTGAATACCGCGGACGCCGGCGAAGCTGACGCCGCCGACCCTCGCCCGATCGTTCTCGCGCTGGATCCGATCAATGAAGGTGGCCGTGTGAATGAGCGGCTCTTTGGTGTAGCCTTGCTTGGGCCAGGTGCCGAAGTAGGGTGTGCGGGTGAAGCGGATTTCGGCCAGCCACTTGATGCTTTTGAAGCCGAAATAGCGTGGCGCGAGGAGACGGATGGGGTAGCCGTGATTGCGGCTGAGCGTGTCGCCATTCATTCCGAGGGCCAGCATCGGTTCATTGGTGAAGGCGTAATCGAGCTTGAAGCTATCGCCGTGGCCGTCGAGCCCGATAACGGCCATTTCGATGTTGCCGTCGTTGAGTTCCGAGCGGCGGACCACTTGGTTGATCTCGATGCCGGACCAGGCGGCGGTGCCCATGAGGTCGCTCTTGAGCGTGTTACTGATGCAACGTAGTGTGACGAAGCGCTCCTGACGGGGGAGCGAAAGAAGTTCAGCGTAAGAGAACTCACGCAGGAGCTTGTCGTTGTCGAAAATCTTCAGACGCCAGAGCTTGGGGTCGACCAAGGGGTCGACGGTATTCTTGCTCATGACGTAGAACTCGCGTGTGTTGGTGACGGGCTTGCGGACCAGGCCCTTGCCCCAATCGATGCGATCTTGAGGAACGGACCAACGGAAAAGCGGCACGGGTTCTGTGGCTTGCGCGGCGAAGCGGTCCGTGCGGACATGGGCTTCAACAGCGACCAGGGCGGTGCCGGAGAGCATGGCGGCGGAGCTGAGAAATTCGCGGCGTCCGGAGACGGCGGTGCCGGCGATCTCACGGGCGGGGGACAGCAGGATCAGTAGCGCGGGAACGAGGAAGGCGACCGCGCCGTGGAGGCTGTTGTAATCGAGCACCCAGCAGAGGGCGGCGATAGCGGCGACGGCGGCCAGGGCTTGCGCCCAGCGCTGCTTGAGCAGCAGGGGAAGCCAGAGCAGGAAGCCAAGCGTGGCTAAGCCACCGGTAGAGGCGAAGGGCTTGGCCCAGCCGCCCATGACTTCGAGCAAGGGAACGGCCCAGGCGGAGGGCGTACGGGCCATGATCCATTCAGCGGCGGCATCCGTGAGGACCGGGTATCCGCGAGCGTAGCAGGCCAGGTAGTGAACGATCATGCCCGCCAGCGCCGCCAGCGAAGAGCGGGAGATGGTTTGCTTGAGCGTCATAGGGAGCGGCCTTTGGCGCGGTCCATCCAACTTGCGCCGATGGCTTTGCCGGTGATCCAGTACTTCTCCCAGGCGGGCACGACGGCGCGGCGATTGAAGACGTTGTAATCGGCGGCTTCGATTTCGCGCAGGATGCCTTCGTAGACTCGCGCGGCGATCTCAACGGCGAAGCGGCCTTCTGGACGCAGCAGGGCGATGCCGGGTTTGGAACTGGCGTAGTAGGCGCGGGCGCGCTGGCATTCGAATTTCATCAGGTCGCGGAAGGTGTCGTTCAGGGTGTGTGCAACGAGGTCGGTCTCGGGGTACATAAACGAGCGCAGGTCTTCGCCGGGGAAGTAGATGCGGCCGAGCTTGAGGTCCGCGCCCACATCGCGAAGGATGTTTGTAAGCTGCATGGCAATGCCGAGTTGCTCGGCGTATTTTTTGCCGCGCTCTTCATCATCAGGATTGGTGAAGCCGATGACGTGGCACATCATGAGGCCAACGATGGAGGCGACGCGATAGCAGAAGACGCGGAGCTCAGTGAAGGTCTCGTAGCGTTGGCGTTCAAGATCCATGCGGCAGCCAGCGATCAACTCGAGTGGGTAGCTGGCCGGGATGCGGCATTTCTTTTGGACTTGGAGGAAGAGCTGGAGGATGGGGTTGTCGATCGAATTACCAGCCAGGCCCGCGCGGAGTTCCGCCTCCCAGGCGTTGAGGGCCTGGGTGCCGGCGTCGAGCGAATCCGCCTCGTCGACAATGTCGTCGGTGGTGCGGCAGAACCAATAGACGGCGTGCGCGTGGCGAGCCATCTCGGCCGGGAAGAAGCGAGTGGCGAAGTAGAAGCTTTTGGAACCGGTGGCGGTGGCTTGCGCCGCTAACGCAAAGGAAGACTCTGACATAGCAGATCCTCGACGATTTTAGCGGAACAGAGCACTCCGGGGACGCCCGCGCCGGGGTGGGTGCCCGCTCCGGCGAAGTAAAGGTTATTCACATCCTCGCTTGCATTGTGCGGACGGAACCAGGCGCTCTGGGTGAAGATCGGTTCGAGACTGAAAGCGGCGCCCGCATAGCTGTCGAGCGTGGTTTCAAAATCGAGCGGCGTGAAGTAGCGCTCGGTGGCGAGATTGTCTTTGAGCCCGGGGAGATAGTTGGCGTCGAGCCAGTTGACGACGCGATCGCGGAAGCGCGGGCCCTCGGCGGCCCAGTCGATGCCGCTTTGCTGATTGGGGACCGGGACAAGGACATAGAAGCAGTCGGCTCCCTCGGGGGCCATGGACGGGTCGGTTGCGGAGGGGCGATGCAGATACATTGAGAAGTCGTCCGGGAGAATCTTGTTGATGAAGATGTCGGCGAGAAGTTCTTTGTATCGCTCGCACATCAGGATCGTGTGGTGCGCGACGTCCGGGTATTGCTTGCGGGTGCCGAAGTAGAGAACGAAGAGCGACATGGAGTAACGCATCCCGGCGAGCTTTTTGTCCGTCCAGCGGCGACGGTGTTGCGGGGCGACCATCTTGCGGTAGGTGTTGGCGATATCGGCGTTGGAGACGACGGCGTCGCAGGCGATCGTTTCGCCGCTTGCCGTCTCGACGCCTTTGACTGCGCCGTCTTCGATGAGGATGCGTTTGGCGGCGGTGCCGAGGCGGGTTTTGCCGCCGAGCTCGGTAAAGAGTCTGCCAAGCCCGGAGATGACAGCGCCGGTGCCGCCCATGGCGTAGTGGACGCCCCACTCGCGTTCGAGATGGTGGATGAGCGCGTAGATGGAGGTTGTCTGGAAGGGGTTACCGCCGACCAGCAGCGGATGAAAGCTGAAGACGCGGCGGAGGCGATCGTCCTTCACAAAGCGCGCGGCGAATTGGTAGACCGTCTCGTAGTTGCGCAGCCGAACCAGGTCGGGGGCGACGCGCAGCATGTCGGTGAAGTTGAGGAAGGGTTTGGTGGAGAGCTCGGTGAAGCCCTTGGCGAAGATCGCTTTGGCGGCGACGATCATCCGCTTGTAGCCTTCGACGTCAGCGGGCGCGAATTGACGAATGCGCTCGACCGTGACAGCCTCGTCGGCGTTGTATTCAAAGCGTGTGCCGTCGTGAAATTCGATGCGGTAGAAGGGGTCGACCGGAACGATATTGACGTAGTCTTTGATGTTGCGGCCAGCGCCGGAGAAGAGCTCGTCGAGCAGGAAGGGCGCGGTGATGACGGTGGGGCCAGCGTCGAAGGTGAAGCCGTCCTGGCGATAGACGTATGCGCGACCGCCCAACATGTCGCGGGCTTCGAGCATCGTGACGTCGTAGCCGCGGGTGGCGAGGCGCACGGCAGAGCCTAGGCCGCCGAAGCCACTGCCAATGACAACAACTTTATTTCGCGGCACGGTGGGCAAGGTATTGGACGAGTTCGAAGAGGGAGTCGGCATGCTCACCATAGGCTTGGAGGCAGGATCGGCATTGGGCATACTGAGCGTCGAGGATGTCGCGATTGAGAATTTCGCCGTCGAGATAGTCGTCGGTCAACTGGAAGGCGAGGCCAAAGTGGCGTCCGAAATCGGCGAGATCGTCGGGGACGCCGAAGGGGTGGGAGACGCAACCGGCTTCGACCGCGAGTTGGAAGAGCGGGACGGTTTTGAGGTCGTTCACGGTTTCGCGCATCTCGTTGCGGCGGTCGCCTTCGAGTGCGAGGTCGAGGCTTTGGCCACCGACCAGAGAGGCGCAGTCGAGGGTGCGCAGGAGCGCAAGTTGGAAGCGGCGGAGGCGGGCGTGTTCGCGATCGGTGGCGGGGATTTCGACAACCATTCGGGCGGCGAGGGCGACCATGGAGAAGGCGGCGAGCAGCGCGGTAGGCTCGCCAAATTGGATGTGTAAGGAAGGACGGCCACGGCGCATCAGGTCGTTGTCCATGCAGGGCAGGTCGTCGACGATAAGCGATGCGCTGTGGAGGACTTCGACGGCGGCGGCGGCGCGGAGGTTGTGTTCGGACTGAGCATCGAGAAGCCGGGCAACGCGGAGGGCGAGAATGGGGCGAATGCGCTGGGCGTCGCCGAGCAACGAATGCTCCATCGCTGCGGGGACGGGGCATGGCGTCGGGGTCCGAGCGGATTGCATCAGCCGGGAAAGAAATGCTTCCACCGTAAGGCGATCGTCGAGAAGGGGATCGCTGGGGAAGGCGGGCGGGGCATTCCAGGTAATGGCGGATTGGAGGACGGCTTTTGGCATTCGACGCTTAAGTTGGAGATTCAGGCAATTGCGGCGCGGTGTAGAACTTTACCAAGTTTACTGAGAATTTCGTTGGCTGGCGGCGACTATGTCGAGAGATGGCTTTATATCGCACGCGGAGCGCCGCCGTATATGGAATCGACGCGCACTTAATTGACGTTGAAGTGGATATGGCGCAGGCGGGGAGTTCGCGCGATTTTGTGACGGTGGGGATGCCGGATACGGCGATCCGGGAAAGCCGCGAGCGCATCAAGAGCGCGCTGCTGAATTCGGGGTTTGGGTACCCGACGCGGTCTGTGACGATTAATCTGGCACCGGCGAATGTGCGCAAGGAAGGCGCGGGGTTCGACTTGCCGATGGCGATGGGGATTCTGGGTGCGATGGGAGTTTTTCAAGGCAGCGAACGGCATTTGCTGGTGGGCGAACTGAGTCTGGACGGGATGATACGACCGGTGCGCGGAGCGCTATCGATGGCGGTGTGCGCGCGCAAGATGGGGATCGCCAATGTGGTGGTGCCGGAGGACAATGCGGCGGAGGCGGCCGTTGTCGAGGGCGTCAATGTGTATGGGGTGCGGCATTTAGGGGAGGCGGTCAGTTTGTTTACGCAGCCGGACCGGAAGGAGCCGGCGCGACCGCTTGCGCCACTTGCGATTGACCCGGCCTCGTATGCGAATCTCGACTTTGCCGATGTGCGGGGGCAGACGATCGCCAAGCGCGCGCTGGAGGTGGCGGCGGCCGGGGCGCATAACTTGCTGATGATTGGGCCGCCGGGGTCTGGCAAGACGATGTTGGCTAGAAGGTTGCCGGGAATTTTGCCGCCGCTAAGCTTTATTGAAGCTTTGGAGACGACGCAGATCCATAGCGTGGCGGGAGTGCTGGCCAAGGGGGCGGGGCTGCTGGCGGCGCGGCCGTTCCGGTCGCCGCATCACACCGTGAGCGACGCGGGGCTGATAGGCGGCGGCAGCGGCACGCCCAGGCCGGGCGAGGTGAGTCTCGCTCATAATGGCGTACTGTTTCTGGACGAGTTACCGGAGTTTGCGCGGAACGTTCTGGAGTTACTTCGGCAGCCGCTGGAGGAGGGCAGTGTGTCGTTGGCGCGGACCAATATGTCACTTACTTTCCCGGCGAACTTGATGTTACTTGGCGCGATGAATCCCTGTCCGTGCGGGTTTTATGGCGACCGCAATAAAGAGTGCCGTTGTACGGGTACGCAGATTCAGCGCTATATCGGAAAGATCTCCGGGCCGCTGCTGGACCGCATCGATATTCATATCGATGTTCCAGCGGTGCAATATAAAGAGTTGCGCGGGGAGGGAGACGGGGTGTCCAGCGCACAGATGCGGGAGCGGGTGAATCGGGCGCGGGAGGTGCAGAACGCCAGGGGCTTTTGGAACTCGCGGATTCCGTCCGCAGCGCTAAGAAAGGTTTGCGAATTGGATGCCGGGGGCGAGCGGACTTTGGAGATGGCGGTGCGTAAGTTGAATCTGTCGGCGAGGTCGCATGACAGGTTGTTGAAGGTGGCCAGAACTGTAGCGGATTTGGGTGGGGAGGCGCAGGTGGCGGCCAAGCACATTGCCGAGGCGGTGCAGTATCGCAGCCTCGATCGCGAATATTGGGCGGCGTGAGACTTGCGTCGCCTGCCCGGTTCTGCTGCCATAGTGAAGCAAGCCAACGGACTGCCTTTTTGCGATGGGAATTGGAAATACATTGAGCCGGCGAAGGGCGTGAAATTGGAATCGAACACCAATACGGAGACGGGAGTCGACCCGGAACCGCAGTTGTACGACTTGGCGACGGACCTCGGGGAAACGACGAACTCGGCGGCGACGCAGGCGGGGGGAGTCAGGCAGATGGCGGAGGCGCTGAAGACAATCAGCGATGTAAGTCGACTGTGAAGATCGAGGTCTTCTACTTTGAGGGCTGCCCCCACCACTTGCCGGCAGTGGAGCGGGTGCGCGGGGTTCTGTCGGAAATGGGCATTGCGGAGACGGTGATTGAAGTCGCCGTTAGCGGGCCCGCGATGGCTCGGCAGATTGGATTTCTCGGCTCACCCAGCGTGCGTGTCGATGGCGTGGACGTGGAGCCGGCCGCGCGTGGCTCCGACCAGGTTGGGTTCGGGTGCAGGACCTGTGTGCATCGCGGCGTGCGCGAGGGAATGCCTTCGCCAGAGCTGATCCGCTCAGTTTTTGGAGGCTGAACAACCCGGACTCGTGAATCGATTCATTTTGGTATATCGTAGAGCAATGAAAGTTGCCCACACGCTCGCGTTGTTTTGCCTAGTCGCGTCAACGGTCTTGGCCCAATCGAATCTCGGTTCGATCCGAGGCACGGTATTTGACTCCAGCGGAGGCGCGATTGCCGGTGCCAAGATTGAGGTTCGTGAGAGCGGAACCAACCGCCTGCAAAGTATCACGACGGGCCCGGATGGCGCCTTCAATGTCTCCTCGTTACGGCCCGTGGTGTTCGACATCACGGCTTCTGCAGATGGGTTTCGAACGACGAAACTGACGGAGATCAAGGTCGACACGGCGAAGGCTACGGGCGTCGAAATCATTCTCGCGCCCGGTAGCGTGCAGGAAGCGGTGACGGTGACGGCCAGCGGCGCTTCGATCCAAACCGAGAGCGGGGCGATCAGCGCGACGGTAAATCAGAGATCGATTCTGGACACGCCACTCAATGGCCGGAATGTGCTGGAGCTGGCGTTGACGCTGCCGGGGGTGGCTGGCAACGCGGGGTCCGAGATTGGCGCCAACTTCAATTCGCCGCCGATCCCAGGGCGCGAGATTATCGTGAACGGCGGCAGGCCGGGGACGACGCAATTTATCGCCGATGGGCAGAATGTGACGGGAGTGGGATTGGGGCGGACAGCGGTGTCGTTCTCGCCCGACACGATCCAGGAATTCACGATCCTGCAGTCGAACTATTCGGCGCAGTATAGTCAAGCCGGCGGTGGCATCATTCAGCAAACGACGCGAAGCGGCACCAACGAGTTGCATGGCACGGGGTTCTGGTTTCACCGGCAGAAGGCATTCACAGCGAACCCGTTCCTATCGACGCGCCTGCCGCAGTTTGGCAACGACAATCGAAGTCCGTTGCGGCGGCAGCAACTGGGCATCGTGGCGGGCGGTCCGGTGGTAATCCCGAAGGTCTACGACGGGCGGAACAAGACATTCTTCTTCGGCTCCTACGAACCGACACGGCAAGTGCAGGGGAACTTAGGCGCCTCATTTGAGCGGGTGCCGACAGAGCGCGAGATTGGTGGCGATTTCAGCCAGAGCTTTACTTACGACTCTGCGGGCAACGCTCTTCCCTACCCCGTGATGTACAACCACTTTTCGAAGGACAGCGACGGGACGTTGCGGTATCTGAAAAATAGCGGATTCAACTCCGCGCTGCCGGTGAACGGCAACAACCCTCAATACCAGTATCTATTTGGCGCGGCCAATCTATTCAATCCGAACGACCCCGATCCGGCGCGGCGTGGGCGCGTGTTAGTCGACGCACTGGGAAGAAGCTACGTAAATCCAGTGGCGGCAAAGATCGCGCAAAGCCTGTACCCGCGCGCGAACCTTGGCTTGATTACTTCCGGCCCCAACGCGGGAGCAAATTACGCTTACTTCCCGAACACCCAGAACAAGGACGACCGTTATTCGCTCAAGATGGATCAGCGTGTGGGAGACAAGCATACGATCTATGGCCGCTATACTTATCAGCCGCTTTTCGCCGATCGCTACTTTCGCGATCCTTCCACCAACCCAGGCACCAGCGACACTTCCAAGTCGCGGCAGATTTTGGTAAGCGGGACGAGTATCTTGAGCCCACGCCTTGTCAACGAGGCGCGGGCCGGCTATGTCTACGGTAACTTTGCGCGTAACTTCCCATCGCAGTTTCTGAATCGAGACGCGACAAGCGAATTTGTGGATATTGGCGGCGCAGGGAGGGGCTTTCCAAACCTGCTTGGCTTTGGAATTCCCGATTTCTATTCAAACGGCGGGCCAGCCGGTAATCAGATCGGATTTGGGCGGCTGGGGATGAACGGAATCCAGAACGTGGGCCGCAACACCGAGCATAGTTACAACCTGAGCGATGACATTACGTGGACCCGGGGAAGCCATACGGTTCGCGCGGGCTTTCTCACTGGATTGCAGCAGAGCAACGCGGCCGCGCCGGGCTATGGTTACCTGGCCGGCGGGCGGTGGAATTTTGCAGGCAGCACGGCGAATGGCGACGCGGTGGGATGTTCGGCGCCGGGAGCGACAACGTCGTTGCCCGCCGACTGCCGCAACGCAACTGCGCGAACGGGCGATAACTTTGGAGCCTTCTTGCTGGGCACGCCGAATTCGCTGTTTGCTTACGAGAACGTTGCGCAGCCTTATTACTACCGCTGGTGGAACATCGGTTCTTACTTACAGGACGACTGGAAAGTAACGCGCAACCTGACCGTCAACATCGGCTTGCGGCATCAGTACCAGTCACCGCGCTGGGAGAAGTTTGACCGACAGGGTACGTTGAATCTCAACCGGCAGGAACCGAACCCGTACAACAACGGCCTGGCTTCGCCCGTGTTTGAGTTTGCCGGGTACGGCGGCCGTTCGCGCTACTTGACGCCAGCGCGCTACAAGGACTTTGAACCGCGCTTCGGCTTCGCATGGCAGCCCTTCCGGGACAAGCGCAGCCTGGTGATTCGCGGCGGCTACGGCATCACGCATTCGATCCTCACCGGGCGCAATCGCGTGCCCTTCCCCAATCTTGGCGGCAAGGCGGACGCGCACCGCCAATACAACGTCGCATACGGGACGACGGACTTGTTCAATCCGTCAAATATTGGCGGCTGCGGGCTGGCGATTTGCAGTTCGGACGTGCCGGCGCAGTTCGGATATAACAATGTCGTCTATCAACCGGATCCGACGCTGTTTAACATCTCAGGCGACGGCACTATCAAGCCGGGTGACTCTTTACGGACGGTGAACGGCGTTGCGGTGCAAGACAAGCGATATGCACAGACGGGCTTTGTCTTCGATCCGCAGTCCCGCACTCCGATGATTCAGAGTTTCAGTTTTGAGATGCAGACGCAAGTGATGAAGAACACGATCCTGACCGCCGGATGGCGGGGCAGCAAGGGCTCTCATCTGTTTAGCACTCCGAGCGAGATCAACCTGAATCCCTTCAACGCGACCCGGCTGATTCCCGGCTACAACGGGGCCTCAGGCGGGCGTGTGATCCTGATGGACCAGACGGCCTCCAGTTCGATCTATCACGCGGGGATTCTTGAGATCGAGCGGCGATTCACAGCGGGCTTACAGTTCCGGGCCAATTACACATGGAGTAAGTCGATTGACGATTCCTCCGGCGGCATTGAGCCGGACTTTGGCAATCTTGCCGGCCAGGACAGCGGCGCACAGACGATTAAGGGTAACGCGCCGCAAAACTCATTTGGCACCACCAAAGAGCGTGCGGTCTCCGCGTTTAACTATCCGCACGTGATCAACATCAACGCACTTTATGAATTACCTCTCGGTCGCGGCAAAAAATTCTTGAGCCGCGGGCGGCTTCTGGATATGTTGGTGGGCGGCTATCAGGTGACGGGCCTTTCCCGCATCAGTTCAGGCCAGCCGGTGTATCTCGATCTTGGTGACGCCAATCAACTGGGCGTGGCGTCGAATTCGTTTGTTGCCAATCCGCGGCCCAACGTGATTCCGGGGCAGCCGTTGAAAAATCCGGATTGGACCAAGGAGAACGCGACGACGACGCCCTATCTGAATCCAAGGGCATTTTCAGTGCCGGAGCCGGGCACCTTCGGGAATGCGGCGCGTTCTTACAGCCAGTTACAGATGCCGTGGCTGCGCACATTTGACGCGAGTATCTTCAAGACGATCTACCCCTTTGAGAACAGGCGGCGCTACATACAGATTCGCGCGGAGGGCTTCAATGTCCTGAACGCGAAGTCATTTGGATTCTCGGGCTTCGGCACAAGCTTGTTCTCGGGTGTCGCACAGAACCGACCGGGGCAGGCCAACCGCTTCGCCAATCTGACGCCGGGAGTGTGGGACGCAATCATCAAACGCGATCCGGCGGGGCTGCAGGGGACGGCGGACGTGGGCTTGGCGCAAGGACAGGTTTTGAGTCCACTAGGCGTGTATACGGACTTGGTGAACCGCTACAACCGGGGCTTCTACAACTTCGGATCATCGAGCCAGAATACAATTCAGGCGCGAGTGTTGCAGTTTGCGGTGAAGTTCTATTTCTAA
>JANXUM010000067.1 GCA_025356215.1 Bryobacter sp.
TTGTGGACGATGAAGCCCGTGTCGATATTTCTCCGCCCGGCGCTGGTGTCGATACTATGGGTGTGGGTGTGGCCGCCAAGCCGGTCGGCACTCTCAAAAAGATGGACGTCATGCTTGCGGCTCAACCACCAAGCCGCCGACAGACCCGAAATTCCACTCCCTATGACCGCAACGCGCATCTAGAAGTCAATGAGAAACTTCCTCATCCTCGTGTTCGCAGTGATTTTATTGACCATGATTGTCGTGACTTCGCTGGCGAGCATCCAGATGCCAATCTGGAAAGCGTTTGCAACCTTTGGGGATAATCCGTGGGCACCGGCAACTCTTTGGGATGCGTATTTCGGATTTTTGACTTTTTTTGTTTGGGTTTGTTGGCGCGAGCCCAGAATGGGTCCGCGCGCGATCTGGTTTGTTTTGATCATGGCGCTGGGCAACATCGCTATGAGTGGATACGTACTGATTCAGCTATTCAGATTGCCCCCGGGGGCATCGCCCGCGCGCTTGTTTACACATCGTAATGAATAAACTCAAGGCGAAGTTACTGGAGCAACTGAAGCAAGGGGCAAGCCCAGAGGCGTTGACGCTGACCCTTGTGCTGGGCTTGGCGCTCGGAACGATTCCTCTGCTGGGTTCAACGACCTTACTATGCGCGGGGGTCGCCGCAGCGCTACGCCTAAACCAGCCGCTGATGCAGTTGATCAACTACTTCGTCTATCCGCTTCAATTGGCGCTCTACGTCCCATTGATCATGATGGGAGCGCGCCTGCTGGACCCGGGACTGGGGACGCTGACACTTGAAGGCATTTTCGCTATGTTTCGGGCGAATCTGGGCGGCGCGATTGCCAAGCTGTTTTGGGCCAATCTGGGTGCGGTATTGATCTGGGGCGCGGTGGCCGTGCCCTTGGGCATGCTGCTGTACGCAGGCTTGGTCAGGGTTGTACGAAATTTCAACAAGGCCGAGACCACCACTGTATGAATCCGCTTGCTCCCTTACCCCTGTGGCGTGAATGTCTAGATCTGTCCACGCAGGCCTTGCTCATTGTTTGCGCGTTAATGACCTTTCTCTGGCTGGTGCAACTGCTTACCAAAAACGCGTCGATCGTCGACGCGGGCTGGACCTTTGGCTTGTCGATCTGCGCCGTACTTTATGCCTTTCATGGCTCAGGCGCTTTTCCCCGGCGCTGGTTGCTGGCGATAATGGTCACGATTTGGGGAATCCGCCTCGGCTTGCATCTCCTGTTCAACCGGATCATCGGGCATCCCGAAGAGGGGCGCTATGTCGAACTGCGCCGCAAGTGGGCGACGAATGTAAACCTCAAGTTCTTCGCCTTCTATCAGGCACAGGCATTGAGCTGCGTCGTCCTGGCCACTCCGTTTCTGCTGGCGTGCGTAAACCCGGTGCCGGAACTGAACCTGGTGGAGAAACTTGCGGCGGCGTTGTGGGTGATCGCGACATCGGGTGTGACAGTCGCCGACATGCAACTCAACCGTTTCAAGAACGAATCTCGCAACCGGGGCAAAGTCTGCCGCGAGGGGCTCTGGGCTTGGTCGCGGCATCCCAATTATTTTTTCGAATGGTTGATCTGGCTTAGCTATGGGCTGTTTGCGCTGACGGCGCCGTGGGGCTTCATCGGGATGATCGCCCCGGCCCTGATGCTGCACTTCATCCTGAACGTCACGGGAATCCCGCCGACAGAGGCGCAGGCATTGCGCTCGCGCGGAGATGAGTACCGCCGCTATCAGGACGAGGTGAGCGAGTTCATCCCGCTGCCGCCAAAGGTACGCAGTGTTTGAGCCGTTACTGGACCGCGGCCTGATTCCCGACTGGCTGATCCGCATCGGTATCCGGAGAATGCTGGGGCAGAGGCTGATCGAAGAAACTCGTCGCGATGCGGCGGCGTGGCGGCGGGAGATCGTTTCCAGCCCTATGGCCACGCATACGCTGGACGCCAATCAACAGCATTACGAAGTGCCAACGGAGTTCTTTTTGCGTGTGCTTGGGCCCAGGCGCAAGTACTCTTCCTGTTTTTACGAGACGGGCCGGGAGACCTTGGCCCAAGGCGAGGACGCGATGCTGGCCTTGACCTGCGAGCGGGCTCAGTTGGTGGACGGCGGAAGCATTCTCGAGTTGGGCTGCGGGTGGGGATCGCTGTCGCTCTACATGGCCGAACGCTACCCCGGCGCGGCCATAACCGCAGTATCCAACTCGCGGACGCAAAAGGCCTTTATCGACGCCGTGGCGGCGCGACGGGGCTTTTACAATCTACAGGTGCTTACCGCCGACATGCTGCATTTTTCGCCTGAGGGCGTGTTCGATCGTGTCGTGAGCGTCGAGATGTTTGAGCACATGCGCAACTACGACGAGTTGTTCCGCCGCGTCTCGACATGGCTCGCGCCCGGCGGCAAGTTGTTTGTACACGTGTTCACTCATTCGCGTTTTGCGTATCCTTACGAGACCGAGCGCGATGGCGATTGGATGGCGCAACACTTTTTCTCCGGCGGGCAAATGCCGTCAGACCGTTTGCTGATCGAGATTCAAAACCATCTCCGCAATACGGGCTTCTGGCGGATCAACGGACGGCACTACGCGCGCACCTGTGAGCAATGGCTCGTGAACATGGACGAGGCGTTGCCGGAGATCCGGTCGATGTTCGAGGCCTGTTACGGCGCGGGGCGAAGCCGAATGTGGGTTGAGCGCTGGCGGGTGTTTTTTATGGCGTGCGCGGAACTGTTCGCATATCATCAAGGCGAGGAATGGGGCGTTTGCCACTACTTATTCGAAAAATGAAGAGACGCAACTTACTAACACTCTTGCCCGCTCTGGGCGCCTGCGGCAAACGGAACCAGACCATCGAAGGGCGCTGGGAAGGCAAGCTGAAGAACGGGGTTTCGTCGATGAATCTCAACCTCGATTTCTTCCCGCTGCCCGACAAGACGCTGGACTTGCGCGCGACTTGCCACGATCTGTTTTTGATGGGACAACCAGTGCAGACTTGGCGGCTGGATGGATCCACCTTTACCTTCACTCTTCCCCTGATTGAAGGTCCTCGCACTTACACCGGCCGCTATGGCGGGCCCACTTTCGATGTGGAAAACACGGCCGCCGAGGAGACGCTGCATCTGATCCGGCTTGGGCGGCCCCCGGCGCTGCCCTACAAGGAGAGCGGGCCGATCGAGTTTCGCCCAACGGCGAGAGAAGTGCGGGCATCCGCGCAGATCTTTGGGGCCAATGTTACGCTGACTCACTTTTACGCCGACTTACTTGCCCGGTTGGGGATTAGTACATCAGCGCGCGAGAGCCCTGGCGCGGGATGGGTCTATGTCGAAGATACGCCGTTGCCCCCGCCGCCCAGGACCGACAACCCTCCCGCCTACTTGATCATGCTGTCGCCAACGCAGGATCGGATCGCCGAGATCGCGAGATTCGAGTGCCCGATCTTTGTGCTGCTGGGCGAGGCGGATTCGCGGACCCAGAGATTAGAGCGCGGAGCGCGGCAGATCGCCTTCGACCTGCGCGAGGCGCTGACGAAGAAAGGTCGCAAGGACTTTCAGATTTCAGTCGTGCCCAAGGCCGATGAAACCTTCAGGGTGAAGGCGTTTGGGCGAGAGTATCCAAGGTTGACACAGGCGCACATCGATCCCTTCCGGAAGTTCCTGGCGCAATTTGGCGCGGCGGGGTAGAGGGGGGGAATCGGACTCTACGGACTGCTAAATTGAAGATTGGAGGTTCGATTATGGCAACGCGAAGTGTGACACTTACCGAGGCGATGGAGGAGTTCATTGCGTCTGGCGTAGCCAAGGGCCGATTTAGCGACGCGAACGAAGCTGTGCTTGAGGGGCTAGGACTTTTGGCCGCGAGGGAGGACGATGACAAATCCAAGCTGAGCTGGCTGCGGGCCGCCGTCCAGGAGGGGATGGACGCATCCGCGCGCAACGAATACACCGTCCTTCGATCCAGTCAAGATATCGAGGAGTTGATGGAGACGGTCCACTTAGAGGCGGTTGGGGAAATCGCGGCTAAGCGCAAGCGTGGCTGATCTCGAATTAGAGGTGCGGCTCCAAGGCCCCGCGCGTCGAGACCTTTCGGAGATTCAACGCTGGAGTTTGGAGCAGTTTGGGGCCGATGCCGCTTATCGTTATCGGCTGT
>JANXUM010000033.1 GCA_025356215.1 Bryobacter sp.
CGACAGGAGACCGAAGCCGCGGCTGCGGAAAAGGCCCGCGCCACGGCCGCCCTCGAAAAGTCCGCGGCGGAACTTTCCGAAGCCTTGACCCGTGCGAAGCAGCAAGAGGATGCAGCGGCCGCCGCCGGCAAGGAGATCGAAGAAAGCCCCATCCCCGCCACGCACATCGGCGAGTTGGTCGGCTTGATCCACAGCGGCGAGCTGTCCGGCAAGCTGGCTAAAGAAATCTTCGCCAAGATGTTTACCGACGCGTTGCCGCCCCGCGCCATCATGGATCGCGACGGCCTCAAGCAGATCTCGGACACGGGCGCGCTGGACAAGATCATCGACGAAGTACTGACCGCCAACCCCAAACAGGTTGAGCAGTACAAGAGCGGCAAGACCGCCGTCATTGGTTTCCTCGTAGGTCAGGTGATGAAGGCCAGTAAGGGTCAGGCAAACCCTGGCGTTTGCAATGATTTGTTGAAGGCTAAGCTCGACTCGTGACCCGGTTCCAGATTCTCCTCCTCGGCGCGGTATCCTTCGCCTTCCCGCTTGCGGCGCAAAGCGATGTGCTGCCGATGCGTTTCTCCAATCTGCCAGCTTGTCCGGAGCCCAAGGCCACCGGCGACAAGCCGCTGCTGCGCCTCAAAGAACCCAGCGGCCTGGGTGTCGAAATCTGGTGCGCCAAAGAGGCTGCCGGGTACAACTACCAATACAGGCTGCTGAGTTCCGATGGCCGAACAAAGAGCCTGGACCGCTGCCAGCTAGACGCGGGGCTCAATTCAGTCGGGGTGGAGCACACCGGGCCCATCGCCGAGACGCCGCTCGATGGCGGCGCAATTCTGCTGCGCACCCCAGGACGCCTCGTTCGTTTCACTCAAGACAATTGGGACGCTTTTCGCGGCCGCCACACGGTTTACGATTTCCAGAAACAATTGCTGACCGCCTATGAGACCGAAGGTGTGGAGGACGGCATCGGCCGCCGCGTTCGCGTCTTGACGTCGGCCCGCGGCCTCACCCTGCCCGCCGCCCCCATCAAAGACCTTGCACTGGATCGCTCCTTTGATCCGTCCCGCACCGGCTGCGTAACCGCGCCAATCGATCAAGGCATGCACATCCACGAGGAGCAAGTTGCCGCCTTTGTCGAGCCCGGCAAGGCGGGCAAGCTTACCGTTGCCTGGCCGGAGCTTTCCGCCATCGACAAAATTGAATTCGATGCGGCCCGCCGCCAGCTCAAGCTCAAGTTCGCACCCTCGGCTCGCAAAACGATTGTGAGCATCGCGATCCCGCGCACGATGCTGGGCCTCGGCAAGGAACTGTCCCATGTGCGCCTGGACGGGCGCTTTGTCGATTCCGACGAGACCACGACAGCCACCCACAAAGTGATCCGCTTCGCCCTGGACGAGCCCGCCCGCGAGGCGATGATGGTGGAATCGGGCGGCTTCCCCTTCTTTATGGTGAGCGGGATCGCCATCGTTGGAGGCATCCTTATCGGCGGCGTGGTCGCGTTGCTGTTCCGGCGCAAATTACCGGCCGTTCCAGAGGACGAGATCGATCCGCGAGACCGCAAAGCGGTGGACTAGCCGATGAAGCTCGGCGTGATCGCTTCGGAGTTTTTCGATCCGGCGCTGGGCCGCATGGGTGGTTTCGGTTGGGCCGCGCGCCAGCTTGCTCAGACTTTTCAGAGACACCCGGAGTTGGGCGTCGACCTCGTTTTCATCGCCACGGATATTGCCGAGGATGGCGGCCAAACCGAAAGGGTAGCGCACGGATCAAAGGTGATCATGCGAGCCCCACATCGCTTAGCCAACCTGCGGCGGATCCGGCGTGAACGATTCGATTGGCTCCTGACCATCGATTACAATCTCGCTTACAGCGTATATCTTCGATCGCTCCCGCGAACCCCTGCGATTATCTGGGTCCGCGACCCGCGACCCCCGTCCGATGTCGAAGAGATCCTCAGTTGCCGTATCCCGGGCCAAGAAGACACCGAGCCTCAAGGTCTGTACTGCAGTGATGGAAGTTCAATGCGCAGGGTGGTGCGCGAATCTTGGATTTTCCAGCGTAAGCTACTGTTCGCCACGCCTGCGCCCTCATTAATCGGCAAAATGCGCGGCACGTTTGGTGAGGAACCGGCGAGGTGCTACTTTCTCCCGAATATCATCGATCTGCGCCCCACCCGAATTATCAAGAGCGAACGCCCGACCGTTGTATTTCTTGGACGGCTCGATCCCATCAAACGGCCTTGGCTATTTGTCGATCTGGCGCGACGATTCCCCTATGCCGAGTTCTTGCTCCTGGGCCAACCGCATTTCGCCGGACGCGGCGGATACGAACTGTCCACCCTTCCTTCGAATGTACGGGCGCTTGGACATGTGGGCGAGGACGACAAGGCGCGGATTTTGAGTGAGGCGTGGGTCAGCGTAAATACTTCCATTCATGAGGGGCTACCGGTCAGCTTTCTCGAATCATTCGCGTGCGAGACACCCGTGCTCAGCGGCCAAGATACGGACTACGTGGCGTCGCGCTTTGGGTACTTCTATGGTCGATTCCTCGGCACCGGGGAGGACGGCCTGGATGCGATGTCCGATGGGCTTCGTTTCTTGCTTGACAACGCGAGTCACCGGCGCCAGATGGGCAGCGAAGCCCGTGCGTGGGTCAATCGGTATCACAGTCCCGAAGCCTTTCTTGCCGCGTTCCAGCGCTTGACCTCACGGAGCGGCGCGGGATGACGACCCCTACAATCTCGATCGTCACCGCTACGCGAAATCGGCGACATTTGTTGGCCGAAACCCTCGCCTCCGTTCGAGATCAAACCTTAGCGGAATGGGAGCACATCGTTGTTGATGACCATTCCAACGACGGCACTGCGGAGTACCTGGAAAGTTTGCCCGATCCACGCGTTCGCGGGGTGATCCTTCAGCAGCACGGCGAACGAAGCGCCGCGCGTAACCTCGGCCTCTCACAAGCTCGCGCGCCTTACGTAATGTTTCTGGACGATGACGACTGCCTTCGTCCAGACGCGCTGCGACTGCTCTCGGGTGAGTTGGATCGAAATTCTGCCTTGGTGGCTGCAGTTGGGACACTCCGCTTTCGCGAGCCCAGCCTCGACTCGATCCTCCATTTCCAGACCGACAAGCCGCTAACGCTCGGCGTTTGGCGCGAACTGCTCTTCACCTGGAGTTCCGCCTCTGGCCAAAATTTGTACCGCTCGCATGCCGTTCGAGTGGTGGGAGGATATGATCCCCGCTACGTTCCATCCGAGGATCGGGCGATGTGGCTTCGGGTGGCCCGCCTGGGACCCGTACGGATTTTGCCGGACGTCGTTCTGGATTATCGAATCCACGACGGACAGTCAAAACCAGCGAACCGCGAGCAAATCCGGGCGAAACTTTTCAGCGACTTTATTGACGGCCTGCCGGAGCCGGACGCCGCCCAAGCTCGCGACTTGCGAGAGTCGCTGGCATTGTTGGAGAAAAACACCATAGGCTCCTGGTTTCAGTGTGTCGTCAATGCCCCTTACGTGCTCAAATCTCCACTGTTGCGGCGCCCGCTCTGGTGGCGGCTGAGGTCATTACTTCTTCGGTGGGGGCACGCTTGAAAGTCGCCTATTTCGCCGGGCCATACCCGTACTATTCAGAAACCTTCGTCTTCCACCAATTGCGGGTTCTGATCGCTGCCGGCCATGATGTGCAAGTTTTCGCCGAATCAATCTCGGAAGGAAGTTCCAGCCATGCCCACGTTGCGCCCGATCGGGTCGAAGCCATGCCGAAATCCCCGGCGGCAAGGCTGGCCGGGCTGGCGCTGGGGCTGACGCGCGGCCAGATCAAGCTATCCCGGCCATTGCTTCGTTCGGCCAACTTCTTTCGCTACGGATTGGATGCCCTGTCGCTTCGCCTTGCCTGGAGCGTATGGCGTGCCGGCAACAACACGGGCAGTGACATCATCTACGCGCATTTCGGCCCCAGGGGCCGGCGTGCGGCGCTGCTCCGCGCCACCGGCGCCCTGCAGGGCAAACTCGTGACCGTCATGCACGGAGAAGACATTAGCGGTTACCCTAGGCGCTTTCGCGGTGAGATCTACGCCCCGCTCTTCGCCTCTGGCGACCTCTTCCTCGCCGTCAGCGAGTATGGCAAACGGAAGATGCTCGCGCTTGGCTGTCCTGCCGATCGCATCCTAGTCCATCGGATGGGCGTGGACACAACCCGTTTCACCCCCGTGGCGCGTCCGGCAACCGGTCTGCGGATTCTCACCGTTGCAAGATTGGTCGCCTACAAGGGACTCTCCACCGCTCTCGACGCCGTGGCGCGCCTCAAGCTTCCATTCCAGTACGAGATCATCGGGGATGGGCCACTTAAAACGGCCCTTGTCGAACAGGCCGAGCATCTGGGTTTGGCCTCACAAGTCAGCTTCCTTGGTGCCCGCTCCGGTTCCTTTGTGCTTGAGGCGCTCCGCGCCGCCAACGTCTTCTTCTTGCCCTCGGAGACTCAAGCCAACGGCGCCGAAGAGGGAATTCCCGTTGCAATCATGGAGGCGATGGCTTGCGGCCTCCCAGTCGTCTCCACGCGGCATGCGGGCATTCCTGAATTGATCGATGCGGGAGTGGAGGGCTTTCTCCCCGCGGAACGCGACTCAGCGGCCCTGGCCGCCGCAATCGAGACTTTGGCGCGCTCTCCCGAGCTACGCGAAACGATGGGTCAAGCCGGACGGAAAAAAATCCTTCGGAACTACGATTCCGCTATCTTGGACAAAGAATTACTGCTGGTCCTGGAAGGTCTGGTCTAATCTCATGCCGCTCCCCATGGCCTCCATCGTCATCCCGACGCACAACCGGCCCCAAGCGCTGGCGGCCTGCGTCGCGGCCTGCCAGCGCCTCGATTATCCCCACGACCTCGTCGAGATCCTCGTCATAGACGACGGGTCCATGCCGGCCGCGAATGTGGGTGTCGGCGTGCGACTGATCCGTCAAAACCAGAGCGGTCCGGCAGCCGCCCGCAACCGCGGCATCGCCGAAGCCAGCGGCGAATTTATCGCATTCACCGATGACGACTGCGAGCCCACGCCCGCTTGGCTGGCGGAGCTTGTGTCCGCGCATCTGCTTGACCCAACCGCGCTCGTCGGCGGCTTCACCGTCAACGCACTCAAGCAAGATCAATTCGCGTCGGCGAGCCAATTTTTGGTCGACTATATTTATCGTTACTTCGAGCAGTCCGGCGAAACACTGCGCTTCTTCACCAGCAATAATTTTGGAGCGGCATCATTGGGCCTGCGCGCCATTGGCGGGTTCGACCAGTCGTTCCCGCTCCCAGCCGCCGAAGACCGCGATCTCTGCGAGCGCTGGGGCAACTTACGTTCGGTGTCGAGCGCGGTCGTTCTCCATCACCATCGCTTAACGTTGCACACTTACTGGGCGCAGCACTTCCGCTATGGCCAGGGAGCCTTTACGCTCTGGGGGCGCCGCAGTCGGCGCGGAGTCCATCGCCGTGCGCCGCGCGGGGACTTCTTTAAGGGTCTCATCGCCGCCCCCTTTTCCGACAAGGGTGTCCAGCGGCCTTGGCAACTGTTGGCGCTTTTGCTGCTCTCGCAGTTTGCCAACATTGTCGGCTTCCTCTACGCGGCTAGTTCGGTCGCATTCCAGCGTCGCCAAAATGGAAGTTCTCGCCCAGATACACCCGCTTGACCTCTGGGTCCCGCCCCAACGCTTCCGGGCTGCCAGCGCGAAAGATCTTGCCGTTGTTGATGATGTAAGCCCTGTCCGTGACGGCCAACGTCTCGCGAACGTTGTGATCGGTCATCAAAATCCCAATCCCCTGCCGCTTCAAGTCGAAGATGATCTTCTGCAATTCCAAGACTTGAATCGGGTCGATTCCGCTAAACGGCTCGTCCAGTAGCAAAAAACTCGGCTCAATCACCAGGCTGCGGGCAATCTCAACCCGGCGCCGCTCGCCGCCGCTCAACATGTAGCCCTTACTCTTGGCAACCTTTTCCAAACCCAATTGTTCAATCAGGTCGCGCATCCGCTCCCGCCGTCGCCGTCCGTCCAAAGGCAACGTTTCAAGGATCGCCATCAAGTTCTCCTCGACGCTCAGTTTGCGAAAAACACTCGGCTCTTGCGGCAAGTAACTAATCCCGCGCCGCGCTCGCTGGTACATCGGAAGGTCCGTCACGTCGTCCCGGTCCAGCATCACCCGACCGCTATCGGGACTCACCAATCCCACAATCATGTAGAACGAGGTTGTCTTGCCGGCTCCGTTCGGGCCCAGCAAACCAACGACTTCCCCTTGGTCCACCGACACGGAAACGCCGTCCACTACCCGCCGGCCGCCATAGGCCTTGATCAGTTCAGTCGTTTTTAAGGTGCGCAAGAGTTGGTTTCGCCTGGAATCTTCAGCTTAGCGCTTTCGCTTTAGATTGCTGACGGCGGGCTTCTTGTCTTCGCCGTCAACAATCAATTTATCGTTGTTGGCAAACCAAGTCAGTTGTTTGCCCGACGTGCGCCGCTGCTCCACGCCTTTGACGATATCCACCATCTCCGGCTTGCCCCCCTCCAGCACAAGCTTGCCGTCGATCGTGTAGTATTCGCCGGTCTGCCCGCTGCCCTTGCGCACCCGGTTGTCGCCAGTTTCAACAATCTTCACATCTCCGTAAGAGAAGATCTTTTCGACGCCGCCCGCTGGCTGCTCATTAAACTTCTCCGCGTCTTCTTCATCGAGATAAGCGCGCAACTGGTTCGACTTCACTTCAAGCCCCGGCCGATTCATGGTCACCGCGCCACGATACTCCACCACCCGATCCTTGTCGGCGTAGAACATATCATTCGCTTTGACGTTGGTGAGAATCACCCCGGTTTTCAGCGCCTGCGCCGACTTCTCATCCACCATTTGGTGAACAATGCCGCCGTTGGCGCGCAATTGCCCGGCCTTTCGGTCCAGATCGATTCGCGGGGCGCGCAGCCGATTTTCCCCCTGCCACATCACCGCGTTGCCCTCGTAACGGATCTTTGAATTCTTCTCTCGCATCTCCATGCGCTCGGCGGTGGCTTGCGTCACTTCCCCGCTCTTGCCCGTTTTCGGGTCTTTCTCCGCTTCCCGAGTGCTGCGCACGTTGCCTGTCGCAATCGATTCGTCGGTCTTCTGATTCAGAACAATTTCCTTGGCGTCCGTAGATCCGCTTGGGTCCCAAACCCGTGCCGCTCCACTCAAGGTGATCCTGTTCAGGAGATTCTCCTGCACCGCCCGATCCGATTTGCCCCGCCGGTCGCCTTCC